>JARDZI010000055.1 GCA_029240935.1 Clostridiales bacterium | reverse complement strand
ACCTTGGTTTTGTGCTTCAGCAAGTGGGAATAGACAAATCTTGTCATGAATCCCATGAAGAATTAAAGTAGGAACATGTATTTTCTTTAAATCTGAAAACAAGCTTTCATCTCTAAATGTACATGCAGCGGCTGCAGTAGACCAGCCTGCTGCCTTGAGCCCCAAATGGAAGAACCAATCTGATAAAGGTTCAGTCACATTCTGAAAGAAAAATAATTCTCCGATTCCCTGCAACATTTTTGGACGATCATTATAGGTTTCTCGAACAATTTTAGTTACCTCTTCCTTTGGTAATCCATATGGAAAATCTGGACGTATAGTTACACTTGGAGCAGCAGCACCAAAAAGGGCTAGCTTGGATACTTCATACCCTTCATGCCGAGACATGTATCGAATTGCAGTCGCTCCTCCCATGGAATGACCTGCAAGTATGAAATCTTGCAATCTCAGTGCTTCAACAACACATCGAACATCATCTGCCAATCGATTATAGTCATAACCATTCCATGGTTTATCTGAATTTCCAAAACCTCTAGTATCCATGCCTATACATCTATATCCTATTTTGGGAAGCTGATTAAACTGATATTCATATGCATTATGATTTAAAGGCCAACCATGTATAAATAAAATAGTCTTTCTGCCATCAGGGTTAATGTCTTCCACATAAATCTTTACATTCGGTTCAACTTTAATATAATATCCCATTCGGTTCCTCCGTTTAATTAAGCTATCCAGTAATAATATATTCATTTGTCAATGGATAAGTGAGAGATTACAATTAAAAATGGCAGCTTTATAGCTGCCACATTCTAAGCTTATTTAATTTTTAGAGAAAGCTTATCAACTGTTCCCTTAACACAAGCTGTGACCTCAACATTTAATATATCTGGGAGGGGTGAAAAATTGTTTATATAAATAAACCTTTCAATATAAGCATCCTTTTCGCTTCTTGGACCAACGGTTCCTGAACCATTGCTTTCGTACACCTTTCCATTATTGTCATACATTTTGCCAAAGTCTATTCCACCAAATAATGATCTAGGGAATTTCATGTTCTCAATTATTTCCTTATCCTTTATTTTAAAGGCTACAACATAGGAAGGCTTGCCTTCATTTCTTTTCTCAGTGAAATTATCTTCCCTAGTATATAAAAATTCAAGCCCATATCCAGGATCCCTTAATATTTTATGATTCTTTAAGTCAAATTGTATTATCTGATTTTCCTTTGGTATATAGAAGATGCCATCGAATTCTAGCTTCAGGGATTTTGAATCTATAAAGTAATTGCTTTCAAAGTATAGAACTCTGTTTAAATCCGAATTAATAGTACTCCTCCTGCTAGTATATTCACTTCCATTTTTATCAACAAGTCTTGGATTTATAAATCCACAAAATTTATAGGGGTTATTTTTATCCATTTCAATATTAACATGCACTGAACATGGATATATACTTATATTTTTAATATTAAACTCCATAGGTCCAATTTGTGCTGTTTTATTATATTTTAGAACTCTTGGCTCCATATTAAGCATATTACTATCAAGCTTTATTGGCAAACTCCAATTGCCTTCAATGGTGCTAGTATCATTTTCACCTATTACTTTAAAACCCTTTAAATCGATTATTATATTTTCTGGGAAATCCTTATCATCTGGCATATTAAAATCGATTATATCCTCCTTATATTTAATATTCATAAAATCAGTATCATTAGTAATATTTATATCTGCAAAACATTCTAGTTGATTCCCATTTTCATACTTTAGCTTTATCTTATCAAGATTAATGCTTTTAATATTTAAATCACTATCTATTCTATAATAGACAATCAATCTCTTCTTATCAAAAATAATTTCCTTTATCGTAAACTTTATGTCTTGATCCTCTATACTCTTATTTATCTCCTGAATATAGCCTTTTGCTGCTGCTGACTGAAGTCCCTTATCAAACTGCACAAATTCAACTATATTTGATAGAACTGGAACCTTATGGACAAGACTTGCAAAGGCAGGTATGGTGTTTACAGTAAGCACAAATAGCAAAATACTTGCAGCAACTATTGTTAATGGTTTTATAAAAACATATTTTCTAGCCCTAAATGCTTTTTCTATATTTTTATCAACTACACTGCTAAGGTTTTCTGGTATAGGAATATTATTGTAGGCTGATTTTGTATCATGCTCTATCATAAACAACTTCCTCCTTTAACTCTAATCTAAGTCTAGTTAATGCTTTATGAAGATAATTCTTAACACTGCTCTCAGTGCAGTCCATTATATTAGAAATTTCTGATATCTTATATCCTTCAAAGTACTTTAGAATAATTACTGTCTTTTGCTTTGAATCAAGCTTATCAACTAAGCTATAAAGCTCTATCGTAGATGCATCAGCAAAGGGTTCACCAATAGCTAAATTATCAAAGGGAACGGATGGCTTATTCTTTCTTAAATAGTCCATAGCTGCATTAGTCACAATTTTTACAAGCCATGTATCAAAGTATTGGCAATTCTTTAGCTTTTTAATATTTAAATATGCCCTATATACTGTTTCCCCTACAATATCAAGTGCACCCTGCTCATTTTTCACATGCATATATGCAATTTTATAAAGCTTCCCTTCTCTTATATGAATAAGCTCAGAAAAGGCATTCTTGTTTCCCTTAACAGCTAGCACTACAAGATCAATATCCTTCATGATGCACCTCCTTCTTACCTTTCATCTATTAGACTTGCATTTTTGATATTTTGTTTTTTGCGACAAATTTAATTTAACATACAGTGTCTGCAGGTTTTATATCCTAAATAATTTGCTTATATATGTTAAATTGACAGCATATATAAATTATTATAGAATTGTACTGGTATTTCAAGTATACGTGAAAAAATTACTTCACATTTTTGAATTGAAGTGTTGTAATAAATGTTGCAGATATAAATATTACTGTGACATAAACTTTATGATTTGTATATGGCAGAATGAGTTAGTAGAAATTATAAGCATCAGTTATAAAATTATAGGAGTTCGTCCAAACTATGCGTTAGATATGCATATAGATATTGAAGAAGGCAATGCAGCAGGCATAAAAAATGGCGATATGGGAGAAATAATTCTATAAATAAAAAGATAGCAAGAAAGATTCTTCGCTTACGCTCAGAATCTTTTAAATTCTCAATTTCTTCTTTTCGCCTTTTATGCGACAGCCTCTTGTTATTAGCTATAGAAAACATTAAAAATCATGAAAATGACCATATTAATTAATATCTCTGAATTACACCACAGGCAAGTCTTTTACCAGCGTTGCCAGCAGGCTGGGATCTGTAGTCATCAGGACTTTCATGTATAATTACCGCTTTTCCGATAACATCTGAAACTTTAAATTTATTTGTAAAAAAACACATATATGCCCTTCCTCCATTTGAGAAAAGTACAGGGAAGTCTCCTGCATGATTTCCATGTGGCTGGTTTGTTGGGTTCCAATGCTCTCCAGCAGCAGTAAAGGGCTTGCTGGGATCTCCAACTTCACAAACTCCATTTTCATGAATATGAAAGCCATGGGGTCCTATGGGGAGAGTGGATTCTGTTCCTGGTTTAAATGGTGGAAGTCCTGTTACATTAATGCAAACCATAGTTCCTTCAGGAATGTCTTTAAAAGTTACAGTTCCTTTAATATCAGGAGCCAGTGGACCACCATTTATTCTTGCTAGGGCAGTTGTGATATTTGCTTCTGATCTTGTTGCTCCATAATTGGGGTAAGCGTATGAATCTGAAGGAGTATATGACTGAGAAGGATAATGATTATTTGGATCATAATACAATTGATACAATTAAACGGCCTCCTAAAATTATTATACAGTTGACATTTACAATTAAGAATGACTTTGGTATTTATTTTATACTATGCATTTAAAAGATAAGTTGACAATCTATGAAGGATTTTAATGAAGCAAATAGAATCCTTTTGTATAGTTTATGAATTGTAAGGAGTGGATTTACTATGAAAAAATCAATTTCCCCAGAACCATTTTTCCCAGCCATGCCTGTTGTCATCGTGGCTACAAAGGATGGGGATAATATAAACTTTGCACCCCATGGAATGAGTGGTCAATTAAACTATGATCCACCACTATTGTATGTATCAGTTATAAAGAACCATATGACAGCTAAAATAATAAGTAAAACAAAAAAGTTCAGCGTGAACATTCCTAATACTGAAGTACTTAAAAAAATAAAATACTGCGGAAGTGTTTCAGGTGCAGAGGTGGACAAGTCAAAGGAGTTTGATGTTTTCTATGGAAAAAAAGATGTTCCTATGATATTAAAATGTCCAGTGAACATGTGCTGCGAAGTATATGAAACCATTGAGATAAAGGATATGATTGTCTTCGTTGGACAGGTTACTGAAGCCTTCGCAGACGAGGAATGTCTTTTAGACGATATGCCTCTAGCCACAAAGGTAGATCCTTTGATATGCACCATACAAGGGAAATATTATAAAATGGGTAGGGAGATAGAGTAGAAAATATGAAAAGGCAGCAAGTATATGACTTAGTCATATACTTGCTGCTACTGTCTATACCTCCAGGATGCGGAGAGGGAATTTAGCTAGAAGTTCACAGTTGTTTTCTCTGATTAGGATTGGTGCCTCGTATCTGAAGCCAATACCTTCATTTGGGCAGGTATACTGCATTGCACAAATAACCATTTCACCAGATGTGTAAGTATGTAGTGGATTTGTCCAGTATTCAAATGGACCATCATTAAGTCCTATTCTCCATTCATCTCCAAGCATTCCAATTCCATGTTCAAAACCAGGAACCATATAGTCAGAAAAGTTTCTGCTATCAGCAAACTCAATTAATTCTGTTGCTAGGCTGGATGGTGATACACCTGCTTTGTATTTTGACAAACACAGTTTCACAATATCAATAAAATTGTCTGCGTGCCATCTTTGTCTTTTAGTTGCAGGCCCTAAAATGTAATTAACTGAATGATCACCAAGGCATAATTTAAACATTGCATGTAGATCAACTAATAGAGCCTGCCCTGCTTCAAGCTCCTTTGTAGTCGCAGGTGTACAAGCGCAGCCTGACATTCCTGTTCTATATCCACAAGCGATTTCATTTCCACCTGTAAAGGACCATTCCCATACACTACCTGCTTTTCTCATAGCATATGCAGCAAGTCCCCCAATCTCAGTCTCAGTCATACCCTTATAGCCGCCATCTTTTATAGTATCATAAATAACCTTATGCCCAATATCAACAAGCCTTGAGGCCTCTCTAAATCTGTTTATTGTACCCTCATCCTTTATTAGAGATAGCCGATCTACTATATCATGTGAATTAACTAATATTGCACCTGGCATTGCTCTTTGAAAACTCTCATATTCATAATGTGTAAGATTGCCCTCAGGTAAATAATTGGACATGCCGCTTTCTATACCAATTTTTCCACTGCCGCATTTTAGTTCATCTATTATATAGTCTGAAATAGCTGAAATCTGGTCTTGACCGCCCATTGCAACATATCCCCGCACATTATCCGAGTCAATCCAGGTTTCATCTGCTATTCTTGAAGCGTCAATTACAAATGTGAATACTACAGGAGAGCCTTCTCTTGGGATAACAATAAAACTCCTCCAAGGACAGAACACATCAACTGTCCAAGATAGGGTTCTTAGTCTTGAACCAATATAGACATCAAGGCCATTTTTCTCCATCTCTGACTGTATGTTTTTTATTCGTCCAGAGAAATCAATAAAATAAGGATTGTTTTTATCAATTATTTTACCCATATATCCACCTCATATTAATATTCTGTTTGAATTGTAGAAAAAATTTTATTTATCCTATCAGATATGGAGGCAAGCTTTAATGCCTTTATCATATTTCCCTTAAGCTTAAGCTTACCAGTCATTAGAGCCAGCTGTGAGCCTAATTCTGCCTGTGAGATTTTCGCAAATACTTCATAATCCCCAGAGATTTTAAACTCTGCATCTGGTAGTTGACCCTCTCCAACAGTGCATTTATCTAGGCTGCCATTAATAAAGTTAAGGTATAAGCTTCTTTCTTTTCCGTCTGGACAATTCAAGAAAACATTTAACATAGAAGAAGTAATGTTGTTCATTTTTTCTGGAGTTAATTCTGCCCGTAGTCTCTTTTCTGCCTCATCACGCCATTCCTGGCTCAGATACTTGATTTTTTCAGACACATGAATACCCCCTAATAATTATTTTTAAACACCTAATGGTGTAAAAATAGACCTTCAGTAATAAGCTCAACAAGCTCCTCTATCATTGGTTGGTGGGATTCTTCTTCTAGAACATATGTCTCAATAATGAACAGCTTGTATATTGAAAACATCAATCTCGTCACAAGCTCAATGTTAACATTTCTGAACCTATTTTCCTTTATTCCAGCATTTAAGATTTCACTTAATAAATTCATGGAATTGTTATTAATATCCTTATATGGGTCCTGAGAAAAAAATATTGGGAAAATAGAAGGATCCTTAACCAACACTCTCCTGAAGTCACAATCTTCCGAAAGGTATTCAAATGCCTTGTAGCACATAGTCTTGAATTGTTTTTCAATGTCATCTTCGTGAGATATAGCTTCTCTAACTCTATCCTGCCACTGAAGCATCCCATAGGCTACCGCCTTGTCATATAGGTCTTTTTTACTTTCTACATATTGGTACAGTGCACCCTTAGTTAAGTTTAGCTCCTCAGCAATGTCCTCTACAGTAGCCTTTTTAAACCCATATGCACCAAAAACCTTTAGAGCTGCTTTGTATATTTCATATAATTTATCTTGCTTTTCCATATTTCCTCCTGAACAATTAAACGATTTGTTTAGTTATTTAATATAATAATATAATAGACTTATTAAAATTACAACATATGGTAAAAAATAAATATTTTTTATGTATAATACTACTTGACGTATAATACTATACATTGTATAGTATTATTAAAGAGGAAAATTCAACATTGAAATTTAGAAAATATAAGGGGTGAATAGAAAAGTGAGCTGCCAGATAAAACCTGATAAGGTGTATTTTGAAGTTACAAATTACTGCAACTTTAAGTGTGACTTTTGTCCAATTAATTCTTCTAAAAGAGAGAAGAGGCACATGGATTTTTCATTGTTTAAGAAGGGTATTAATGATATAGTAAAGGAGGAAATAACTAACACAATTGCCTATCATATTCTAGGTGAACCTCTGCTTTATCCCAATATATTTGAAGCACTTGAGTATGTTAAGAGCAAAGGCTTAAGGAATGATTTAACCACTAATGGATCAATGCTTACAATAGATAGGGCAAAAAGAATAGTAGAGGGTAACCTTATTGACAAGCTGAATATTTCAGTTGAAACCATTAACGAAAAGGAACATGAATGCAGAGGCTCCGACATATCCTTTGAAAGCTATTATGGTGGAATATTGGATGCAGTAAGATATATAAATAAGTCAGGCTCTAAAACTAATATTGAACTATGTCTTATGAATACTTTCAGCAAGAAATATTTTGATATAGATAAAAATATGAGAGTTGTTGTAGATAAGGATGGGTTTAAGAAGAAGCTAGTACCATTTATTATAGATGTTTATAAAGCAATAGATAAAAAAGTAACTTATGACACAGTTGAAACACTTATGAATAAGATAAATTTACAGAGACCTGGATTAATTCGTTTAGAGGATAATTTAACAGTGTATATTCAACTACTTGCAGACTGGGGAAATGCTTTTACAGCAAAGACGGTGCATCCATGTAAACATGGATGCTGTGGTTATGCCCTTACTAATGTTGGAATTCTTAATAGTGGCGAGGTAACCATATGCTGTGTTGATTATGATGGAAAGACCTCACTTGGAAACATTCATAAAAATTCTCTAGGAGAAATCCTATCAGCTGGAAGGGCAGGTAAAATCCTTGATGGCTTTAATAAAATGAATGTTGTTGATCCATATTGTCAAAGATGCTTTGGGAGCACTAATAAAACCAAAGCCCTTTTCAAGGGACTTTTGAGTATATATCTTTTTAAAGTATTAAATTTTCAACCTGCGAATGTAAAGGAAATAAATCTCGAATAGTGAGATGTAATATAATTTGACTGCTATTAGGAGGTAATATATGTGGATGCCCAACTAAAAAAGGGACTTTTGGACGTATGCGTTCTATCAATTCTATCTAGAGAAGATACCTATGGGTATAAGCTTACACAGGAGGTTACTGCACTTATGGATACCTCGGAGTCAGCACTTTACCCGGTACTCAGACGACTTGAAGGTCAAAGCCTTTTGGAAACCTACTCTGTTGAATACTCCGGGCGTCTTAGAAAATATTACAGGATAACTGGTGAGGGAATAAAGAGGCTTAAAGAGAATATTGAGGAGCTTAAGGATTTAAAGAAGGTTATAGATCATATTATAGGTGGTGAAAATAATGAATGAAGAAATTAATATATTTATAGAGGATCTGAAAAAGCACCTTATAGGACTTCCAGAGGAAGAAGTCTCTGAGGCAGTTAATTATTATGAGGAATATTTAAGAGAATCCCTAGAGGCAGGCAATAGCTTGGAGAAGGTATTATCAGAATTAGGTTCACCGGAAAAGGTTGCAGATATATTAAGAAGAGAAGCTAATATTACTAGAGCAAAAAATCATCCAGGTATAAAAAATTTTTCAAGGGTTATCAAGGATGCATTTAAAAGTGTATCAACACCGCTATCTGTTTTCTCCCTATCTATTACAGCATTAATATCCTTTGGGATGATTGCAATAATTTTTGGTGGAGCAGCGGTTTTTGGAATTGGTGCAGTTGCAGTTATGCTGTTGTGTATATATCAGGCATTTACAATACCTTTTCATTTTGTACTTGAGATTGTAGGGACCCTTGGAATTGGGCTTATGGTAGCAGGGATTATTTCCCTTGTTGCTTATTACCTTTGGATATGTGGGAAACTTTTTATAAGGCTTTCAACTAAGCAGATAGGATTGATGCTTAAGCTTTCCGGAAAGACTGTAACAAATCCAGCTAAAAAGGAAAGTAAGAGGCTTTGGCCTGTTACACGTTTACTTTTAGTAATATCAGCTGTAGGTTTCATATTATTCGGAGCTTCAGGTATTCCATGGAGGTATTTCATTATTTTCAACAGCATGAAGCCTGAAGGAAATATAACTAATGTAGCAACAGAATATAATCCTTCAGATATAAATAAGATTTCTATCTTGACTGCTCATTCAATCATCAGGGTTGAAGAAGGCTCATCTGATAAGATAGTAGTATCCTATGAGGAGCCAGACTGGCTTACCCACGAAATTAGTAACAGTGGGGGAGTATTAGACTTTAGAGAAAAGTCCAATGGTAGATTACCCCTGTTTGCCCTGGTATCCTTACATGGAAGCCAGACGGAATTATCCATATCTTTACCAAAGGGAATTAAGACTGATTCTATATCCCTTGAGAGTATTGGAGGGCATATATTCATATCGAACATAACTGGAAACCTGGAAGCAAAAACACTAACAGGGAAAATTGAATATGATACTGGTAATTCTGAGAACAGTATATTAGCACGGACTGGAAGTGGAAAGTTACTGGTAAATGGAACTCAGATAGAGAAACGTGTCAATGGGTG
The DNA here is from genome assembly GCA_029240935.1 of Clostridiales bacterium. Classification (GTDB taxonomy): domain Bacteria; phylum Bacillota; class Clostridia; order Clostridiales; family Caloramatoraceae; genus JARDZI01. The sequence continues at coordinate 4,427 of JARDZI010000055.1, read as the reverse complement.
GAAAGAGTATGATAAGGTCGTAAATGTGGATAATAAAATAAGATTAACAAGTACAAGTGGAAGCATAATCATAGAATAATAAAAAAAGAGGCAAGGGTGCCAGCCACATCAGATATCATATTTACAAATCTGATATCTGATGTGGCTGGCACCCTTGATAATGAGGGATTATTTGGTGTATATTGAATATATTAGTATATATAGCAATACAATATTAGGAATTGATAAAGGAAACAATTAAAGAAAAATTACATTAAGGTAGTTAAAAAATATTATGAGGGGGAAACAACATGTGGACAAGAGCAATGATAAAGGATAGAGCTAAATCAGTATTAAGGTTTAACTATTGGAAAGCCTTTGTTGTGAGTCTCGTTTTAATGTTTGCAGGAGCAAGTCGTAATGGAGGAGGAAGCAATAATAGCAGCAATAGTAATTATAGCAATTATAATGGCCCAATTAATAATGAAGTAGTAATGGTATATGGAAAGGTTGTACTCTTTATTGTATCCATATGGATTATTTTAATTCTTTTGAGAGTTTTAATTGGATATATGCTTGAAGTAGGAGGGAGAAAGTTTTTTATTAAGGCAGCTGAAGGTGAATCAGATATGGGTTACCTAGGGTATTGTTTTCATAAAGGAAGATATTCTAAAGTAATGTTAACAATGCTGCTGAGAAGTATTTATACATTTTTATGGACCTTATTATTAATAATACCAGGGATTATAAAATCCTATGCATACCGCATGGTACCATATATATTAGCAGATAACCCCTCCATAGGATGTAGCAGAGCAATAGAATTAAGCAATGAAATGACTGAAGGACAGAAATTTGATATATTTATACTCGATTTATCCTTCATAGGCTGGTACTTGTTAGGGTCATTAGCATTAATTGTTGGTGTATTATTTGTATTGCCATATGATGATGCTACCAATGCTGAATTATATTTAGAACTAAGAAGGAATGCGATTGAAGAGGGATTAACATCATATGAAGAATTAAATATTGAGAATATTGTTGAATAAATCATTAGGTGCCTAAAAGGTGCCAACCACATCATATAATATGTGATATCTGATGTGGCTGGCACCATGTGGGCACCTATAAAGTGCTTAGTTCATTTTCAATGTCCTGAAGTTTGATATTCTTTTTAATTTTTTTATCCCTGGTTACAAGCTCAACCTCTTCTTTTTCAAGATTGCGGTTGCTTACTATAAGCCTAACAGGTATTCCCAATAGATCTGCATCTGCGAATTGTGCACCTGCTTGAAGTCCTCGGTCATCAAAGAGAACATCGTATTTTTTACTTAGCCTTTCATATAGGTCAAATCCAAATTGTCTCACATTTTCTTTATCACCATTAAGCATACAAATATGAATTTCCCATGGAGCAACTGACTTTGGCCAAATAGGACCATAGTCATCATGATTAGCCTCTATAATACATGCAAGTAATCTTCCTATTCCAATACCATAGCAGCCCATTAGAGGATGCTTTTGCTTCCCATCTATATCCGTATAGGTCATATTCATGCTGACCGTATATTTTGAATCCAACTGAAAAATGTTTCCAACCTCCACACCACGGCTAATTGTGAGTCCTTCTCCACATTCGGTGCAAATGGCTCCTTCACTTACCTTTGAAACATCTACAAAAGCAGTTGGCTTAATATCCCTTTCAATGCTAATTCCCTTATAGTGGTAGTCTTTTTTGTTAGCACCTCCTATAAGATTTGTCTCATTTTCCAGTGAATTATCATATAGAACATCTATATCCTTTGTATCAAGACCATAGGCACCTATAAAACCAAAGGATAAATCAATATTTTCATAATCAGTAAGAGGAAACACATTTGCATGAATAATATTCCTAAGCTTTGATTCATTGACCTGAAGGTCTCCACGGATAAACACAACAAGAGGTCTCTTACTGTTTTCCACTGAAAAAACTGTAGCCTTCATAAGCCTGGAGGGTGTAACATTAAAGAAATTTGCCAGTGATTCAATGTCCTTGATATCAGGGGTATAAACCTCTTCAATAGACTCCTCAGGGTGTATCTCATGTATTATTTGTGATGTTGCAACCTCCAGGTTAGACTTGTAACCACAATGTGGGCATATAACAAGTGTATCCTCACCAATATCAGTTAGGAGCATAAATTCGTGTGATACTTTTCCTCCCATCATGCCATTATCTGAGCCAACAGAAATAACCTGAGGAATACCTACCCTTTCATAAATTCTCTCATAAGCCTGGAAGGCCTTTTCATAATACTCCTCCAGGTCTGCTCGGGTGGTGTGGAAGGAATAGGCATCCTTCATGGTAAATTCACGAACCCTTATAAGTCCACCCCTTGCTCTTGGCTCATCTCGAAATTTGGTTTGTATCTGATAAATCATAAATGGATATTTTGAGTAGGATTTTGCTTCAGTTCGTGCCAAATGAACAGCTGCCTCCTCATGTGTCATTCCAAGTACCATATCATGGTCCCCCCTGTCCCTAAACCTGACAAGCTCACTGGAAACACTGTCAAAACGACCAGACTCCTTCCATAGCTCCCCAGGCAAAACCACAGGGAACAATACCTCCTGACCATCAATTCTATTCATTTCCTCTCGAATTATCCTCTCGATTTTCATTGCAACCTTCTTTGCAGGCAGCAGCATTGAAAATATGCCATTTGACACCTGACGTATGTATCCCCCACGAAGCAGAAAAATATGACTTGCAATACTGGCATCACCAGGCTTTTCTTTATAGTGTTCTCCTAATAGTTTGCTCATTAGCATGATTAATCAAATCCTTTCATTGAAATAGTTCAGTACTAGAAACTAAACTGAATTTACTATTTTATAAAATTCGTATCGGTATTGTATCTTAACCTTTGTAGTGGCGGACTTCATGCCTGTTGGGTATTTTATTGAAGGAATAGTACCATAAAATTAAGATATTTAAGGTAGATCTAGAAACCTTCCGCTACATTGCTGTGCATACCTCGTTACATATATAACACTATTATACAGTTATGGAACTCCGTATGGTAGTTATACCTAAACTAATTATAAAAAGGAATTTGTAAATTTATGTGGAACATATATTCTTATAAGAAGATTAAAAGTATGGATTTGAGGTTAATATTATTATATACTTGCAGTGATTGCAATGGGCAGAGACTATGAAAAAGCTATAAGTACAAACGTCATAAACACAGAAGTTGAATCTGAGTCGGAGCAAATTGTTTTAAAGGCATATATATACAGTGAATATATAAGGGGGTAGTTATGTGAAATTTATTTGGAAAGGTAAATTTGAAAGTGAGGAACAGCTTCCAGTTGGAAAGCTTCCTGACAATGCAGTGAAGTTTAAAGAACCAGAAACACTAGCCAAGCTAAATATAGTCGCAAGCCTATTTATTATTCCTGTAATTTTTATAATAGGGTTGGCTATTTTTGTTAAGATACAAATAGAAAAAGGCAGTTATTATACTGAGCCCTTTAATTTTTTGGGAATAGTATTAGCCTTTTTAATGATTTTGCCACATGAATTTCTCCATGCAGCTGCTTTCCCAAGGTTAGCAGAGGTAGAGGTTTGGTATTCAATTAAAAATATGATGGCATTCGTGGTTTCCACCCATCCAACCACCAAAAGGAGATTCATATTTTTAAGCCTTTTGCCAAACCTTGTATTTGGAATTATACCACTTGCAGCATGGACTTTTATTCCTTCAGTGCATACAGAAATCTCAGGGATTATTTTTAGCTTTGCAAGTGTTAGCCTTATGTTTGGAGTAGGTGATTTCCTAAATGTTTTCAATGCATTGACACAAATGCCTAGGGGTTCAATTACACAGCTGTCTGGGTTTCATTCCTATTGGTATATGCCTGAGAAAATGAAGTAAAAATCTTAATAAAAGCTATGCTAAAAAATTAAATTTAGCATAGCTTTTATTTGTAGAAGAGGAAGAACCTTCACTACGCTCAGTATGATACCACCTGGGGCATCTGCAGAACAACTAATTTCAGCTGTAAAAAAGCAGGTACATACTAGTATTTATCTGATGATCAAAATAAGTTATAAAAGAGGATTTTGATAAAATATGAGGAATATATATCCATATTAGAAAATATAAGTTTATGTATAATATAATATACAGTGAGTTAGTTTTTTAAAATTGTATGATAAAATTATAAAAAAAGGATGGTGTGGATTTTATGCCTTGGTGTCCAAAATGTAAAGCTGAATACAGAGAAGGATTCAACCTTTGCGCCAATTGTAATATTGAATTGGTTGATGAATTGGAGCGGTCGTCAGATGAGGATGCTAATGTTGTATATGATAAGGAAGCCTTTTTAATTACAGTAGCAAATGCTTCTGAGGCTTTAGTAATTGAAGCACTTTTACAATCATATGGTATTTCAGT
>JARDZI010000389.1 GCA_029240935.1 Clostridiales bacterium | reverse complement strand
AACTATAAAAATAAAAAAATTGATTGCTTTTTTAATGAACTGCTGGTTAAACATTAAAACACTCCTTTCAGGCTTTAACCTTATTTTTCCTTTGCAAATGTATTTTGTATTACTTTATTATATTATATATAAATTATATAATCCATATTAATATAAAAAAAGAAGTTGCACCTTCAACTTCTTTTTTTACAATCTTAAATTATACAAATACTCTTGTTCAAATCATTCTATTTTAGAGTAGCTAATGCATTATCCAGATCTTCAATTATACTATTAATATCCTCTAGACCAACTGATATTCTAATAGAGGATGGTGATATATTTGATTCCTTTAATTCCTCTAAGTTATTTCCATGATTTGGAGATAGAATGAGACTTTCAAATCCTCCCCAGCTTACACCTATTTTAAACACCTTACAGGTATTTATTATATTTGCAATATCTTCATATTTATCAGATTTTATTTCAAAACTTAGTAATCCTGAATAACCCTTTAGCTGCTTTCTACCAAGCTCATAATCAAGACTGGATTTAAGTCCAGGATAATTAACCCTTTGAACAAATTTATTTGTCTCTAAAAATTCTGCAACCTTCATTGCATTTTCCTGATGCTTTTCCATTCTGAGTGGAAGAGTTCTTAGTCCTCTCATAAGAAGCCATGCTTCAAATGGTCCAATGTTTCCTCCATTTAATTGGAACTCATTATAAAATATCTGATCCATAATCTTTTTACTGGAAATAACCGCTCCTCCCACAACATCACTATGACCTCCAATGTATTTAGTACAGGAATGTACTGAAATATCAATTCCAAGGTCTAATGGTTTCTGGAATATTGGGGTTGCCCAAGTGTTGTCAATTATTGTTACAATCCCCTTTTGCTTAGCCATATCCCCAATGGCCTTTAAATCAAGCATTTTAAATGTCATAGTTCCAGGGCTTTCCAAGTAAATAATTTTTGTATTTGACTTTAGTTCCTTTTCTATTTCCTTTGCATCAAATTTACTTGATATGGAATGTTCAATTCCAAATCTCTCTATGTACCTTGCATACTTTAATGCTGGTCCATATATGTTGTTAACAAATAGTATATGATCACCCTGTTTTAGAAGGGTTATCATAGCAGAAGAAATTGCAGCCATACCAGAGCTAAATACCTTGCAGGACTCACCATGTTCAAGTGCAGCAAGCTTATCTTCAAGAATTTCTACAGTAGGGTTTGTCCCTCTTGTATATATATAATGATCCCTTTCTGAACTAAAGGCTTGGGCCAAATCCTCATATTTTTTATATACAAATAAGGAATTTTCAAATATTGGAGGTACTACAGCCCCCATAAATCTATCATAGTCATCCCCAAGGTGGGTACAGATATCTTTCTCTCTTGTACAATCCATTTCCATGCTAAATATCCCCCTTCAAATTAATAGCCTTCATTTCAGTTAACATAAACTTCTGCTTCATGCCATACCTAAGCAATATCCTTCACTACCCTCAGGATGACACTGACGCTAGTAGTGACTTACATAACAATGACAGAAAAAAAGGATAAATGCTATTCCTGTGAATACATAAATTATGCAGATTGAACATTATTCAGTTCATAATAATAACCCTTGTTCTCCAAAAGTTCTGCGTGCTTTCCTATCTCTATTATCTTACCATTCTTAAGTACTATAATTTTATCAGCATTTCTAATGGTAGATAATCTATGGGCAATAATAAGTGTTGTTCTATCCTTAGAAATGTTCTCAATAGACTTTTGAATGAGAAGCTCTGTTTTAGTGTCTATATTAGCTGTAGCTTCGTCTAGAACTAGTATAGCTGGATTATGAGCAATTGCCCTTGCAAAGGATAAAAGCTGTCTCTGGCCAGCTGAAAAGGTACTACCCCTCTCCATTACTGCTTCCTCCATCTTATTTGGAAGTTCTTCAATAAATGAATCTGAATAGGATAACTTCAGAGCATTCATCACATCTTCATCAGATATATCTGAGTTCAACCTTATATTTTTTCTAATATCACCTGCAAACAAGAAGACATCCTGAAGTATTACTGACACATTATTTCTCAAATCCCTAAGCTTAATATCATTTATATTTATACCATCTATTAGAATTTCACCTTTGCTAATATTGTAAAACCTGGAGATCAAGCTTATTATTGTTGTTTTTCCTGCCCCTGTAGCCCCTACAAATGCAGCAGTTTCTCCTCTGTTAATTATAAAGCTTACATCCTTTAGAATCCAATCCTCATCATTATATGCAAACCAAACATTTTTAAACTCAATTTCTCCTTTAAACCTATTTATACTTAAACCAACATCTAGGTCCTCAAGGTTTTCCTCCTGATCAAGAAGCTCAAATACACGGTCTGCAGAAACAACTGCAGATTGAATAGTATTATAATTTTCTGCCAGGTCGTTTATTGGTTCAAAGAATTGTTTTATATAATTTGTAAATGCATATAATACTCCAAGCTCAAGGGTGTTATTAAAAATCTTGCCCATTCCATACCATATTATTAACGCAATTGCTACGGTTTGAAAAATCTCTATTGCGGGTCTAAAAACGCTGTTCATTTTAACCTGGAAAATGGTGGACTTAAAGTATTCATTGTTTAAATCCTGAAATTCCGTACTTTTCTCGTCCTCCCTATGGAAAATTTGAACTAGCTTCATACCAGAAATATTCTCAGCATAAAACCCATTTATCCTGCCAATTAAAGCCTTCATAATACGGAAATTCGATTTTATCCTACCCTTAAAGTAAAAGGTAATTAGAAATATGAATGGAAGAACTGAAAAGCTTATTAGCGCTAGTACAACATTCATTCTAAACATAACAATTACTATTCCAATAATTAAAAATACATCTTTGAAAAGATTTATTAGTACTTCAGTAAACATTTCATTAAGAGCTTCAATATCGTTAGTTGCCCTGGTAACTAATCTTCCAGATGAAAACTTGTCTAGAAGTGACAATGGAAAATGTTGAATATGTGTAAATACCTTTTTCCTAAGTTTACTTATTATTTCCTGACCTGCATAATTCATAAGATTAACCTGTGCAACAGTTAAAAAGGAACTTGCAGTGATAATTAACAAATAAGCAACTCCCATTGCAGTTATTGAGTAAAGTCCACTTTCTGGTTTTTGGTTTATTAAAAAGTCATCTATTATAACCTTTAGAATATATGGCTTTAAGAGTTCAGCTGCATTTACAAGAATAACGCATATAGCAGCAAGTATAATAAACTTTAAATAGGGTTTTGTCATTTTAAGAAGACGTATTACACTATGAGTA
>JARDZI010000388.1 GCA_029240935.1 Clostridiales bacterium | reverse complement strand
GTTATCCTTTTCTCTATATATACCAGTTGTACTATGGGCTAACACAATTAGCTGGATAGGAATTTTAATGATACCTAAAACTTTAGCTTATGTATGGGTGGTTGTAATAGGCTATAAAGAATTTATAACATTACAAAAGCAGGATACAAATTTGTAAATATTTAAATTTAAAAAATAGGAATGGAGTCTTTCTCCATTCCTATAATAATTTTACATATACTGCTATTTTACTTCAATCTTTCCATCTTGTATAAATTCATTTGCAACCCATCTTGCAACCTTCCCAGTAATGGTAATGCAGTGATTTTTTCTTTCAGAGCTTTTGAAGTTATCTCCTGCCCATTCTTTTGTGATTACCCTACAACAGGTTGCTTTGTATTCATCCTTTATGTAGTCATGAAGACCCTTAGCTTCTTCAAACATTTTATCCTGCATGGGTTCACCCTCAACTCTGCCATATACCATGCCAAGAGCCATTTGTCCACCTGAAACTGCACCACATAGACATCCTGATTTACCCATACCTATAGGAAATCCACTTGCCAGCTTAACTACATTTTCATCATATGGTTTTCCTAGTAGCTCATTGATGGTTTGAACTACTGCTTCACTACAAAAATATGTACCACTTCTAAAAAGCTGTTCTGCATTAGCTTGTACCTTATCTAGAAGCTCTTCCTTAGTAAAATCCTTTGTGTTTTCTAAAGTCATTATTATATCCTCCTTTATTTATCTGAAATTATAAATATTTTATTTTAAATACAACAGTTAATTTAATTATAAGTTATGCATTTTGATTTTACCAATAAACAAATCCTATGATTCGACAGCTTTCTATTGAAAAAACCAATAATGGAAGAATCATATTTATGCTATAATTTTACTGGCATTTAATATAATTATTAAAGAAAAATCGAAATATGAGGAGGATTGTTTAAATGAGTGGAATTTTGAAAAAGTATCCAGTTCCTATAGTGGGACTTATGCTTGGATTGGCAGCAGCAGGAAATCTTGTCCAATCCTATGGAGAAGTATATCGAAGTATATTTGGTATAGCTTCTGCCATATTATTTGTTTTAATGCTTGCAAAAATTGTGAAGTACCCTAAAGGCATAGTAGAGGCTTTGGATAATCCTGTAGTAGCTAGTGTATTTCCTACATTTTCTATGGGCATTATGTTGTTATCAACCTATTTGAAACCATTTGCAGCATCATTAGCTTTTGCAATTTGGATTATTGGAGTTGCTTTACACATTATACTAATCTTTTGGTTTACAAAAAAATTTGTGTTTAGCTTTAAGGTTAAACATGTATTCCCATCTTGGTTTATAGTTTATGTGGGTATAGCAGTTGCAAGCGTAACTGGACCTGCTTATAAGTTGGCAAATTTAGGACAAGCAGCATTTTGGTTTGGTCTTGTAACTTATTTAATACTGTTACCAATTGTTATTTATAGAGTTGTAAAGGTTAAAGAAATGCCAGAACCAACATTACCAACTCTTGCAATATTTGCAGCTCCTGCAAGTTTGCTTTTGGCAGGATACATGAATTCATTTGAAGCAAAAAACATGGCAATGGTTTGGTTTCTTATGGCATTATCAATTATCATGTATGTAGTAGTAGTTATTATGCTATTTAAATTGTTGGAATTGAAATTTTATCCAAGCTATTCAGGTTTTACATTCCCACTTGTAATAAGCGGCATAGGGATAAAACTGACAAATGGATTTTTAATAAAGTCTGGACAAGCTATTCCATCATTAAAATACTTAGTAAAGATACAAGAGGCAGTAGCAGTTGGTATAGTAGTATATGTATTAATTAAATATATTGAATTTCTTGCAGCTAAAGAGTAAGCAAAATAGACTTAATAAGGAAGATAAAACATTTTTAAGGCTGTCCCCTTCCATGTCAGGGGACAGTTTTTTTAAACTAATTTTTATGCTAAACTATATATGAATATATATAATGCATTAAAGCTTTCACATTGTAGTGGCAGGCTGACATGCTTCTGCCCGGATTCTGCAATGAGCACAAGCAGGTCAGCCTCCACTACATGGTAAATTTTACATGTTACATGTGTAATTCATTTAATGCAGCATATATAGATAAATAGATTGCATTTAGTAATGAAGTGACAGTTTTATCTGCTTATGACTGTACCTATCATAGGCTAGGTTCTAATCAATTGAAGGAAGCCTGTCTCAACAAGGTGAATGCTTTATTGCATTATAAAGAGGATGTGAAAAATTGAAAAACATAAAAAGGATAATAGTTGCTTCAATTATAGTTGCAATAGCATCACAATTTAATATTGGAATATTAGGTTCTGATTTCAGAGTCTCAGCAGGTATAATATTTTTTGTAATTATCCTTTATTACTATAAAGGTTTAAAACCAGTTCCAATGGGGCTGATATCAGGAATAGCAGTATATACTCTTAGGGTTGTGATCTACTTTTTCTGGATGGGTAATTTTAGGGAGGTTATGCTCTCCTATCAATTAGAGATACTATTTTACACCTTTTATGGGGTTATTTATTCATTATTAATAAGAAAAAGCAATAGAAGTAATATTAATCAGTTACTGATAATTTTCATTACATGTGACTTAAGTGCAAACCTAATTGAGATATTGGCAAGAGTTGCTATAGAGGATGCTCAATTTCATTTTGAAATTATAACAACATTATTTCTTGTTGCTATAGTACGTTCTTGTATTGTATGGCTTGTCTTAAGTTGTATTAAATACTATAGGATGCTTCTCATAAAGGAAGAACATGAGAAAAGATATACAAAGCTTTTATGGTTAACTGCACAGTTAAAATCAGAAATGTATTGGATGGAAAAGAATATGGACAATATAGAAAAGGTTATGTCTAACTCCTATGCATTATTTGAAAAAGTAAATACTAGAGAAGATGAAAATAGTTGGGCAGATAGAGCACTCACTATTGCAAGGAATGTCCATGAAATAAAAAAAGAATACGAATTAGCTATTCGAGGAATAAAGGAGCTTTCAGAAGATAAGCTTATTGATGAAAAAATGAATTTTAAAGATATTATTAACATACTAGATCAAACCATAAAGAAAGAAATAATACGTAGAGGTAAAAATATTGAGCTATTATTTGAAATTGGAGGTAATTTTCACACTTCAAAACATTACTACCTTATGTCAATATTTCGAAATCTTATTCTAAATGCTATGGATTCAATAGCTGATTCAGAAAAAGAACCTAGGATTAGTTTTTTTCATAAAATTGAGGAGGAACAGCA
>JARDZI010000387.1 GCA_029240935.1 Clostridiales bacterium | reverse complement strand
ATACCTAGTGCTTTTGCTCTCTCGTTCATCAGATTAACAAAGGCATCTTCACTTCCAGCCAAATACTCACCCATTGCAACAGCAGCATCATTTCCAGATGCTATAGCAATACCTTTTAGTATCTCCTCTACAGTTCTAATTTCACCTGTATCCAGAATCATACTGCTTCCACCCATCTTCTTAGCATTCTCGCTGACAGTAATTTTATCCTGTAGCTTTATTTTTCCACTGTCTATAGCTTCCATTGCCAAAAGCATTGTCATTATTTTTGTTACAGAAGCTGGGGCAAGCTTTTCATGTGAGTTTTTCTCAAAAAGTATCTTTCCTGTTGTAGGTTCCATAAGCAATGCAGATCTTGCCTCAACATTTAAGCCTGTTGGTTCAGCATTAACCTTGGTAACAAATACTTGAAACACAAACAATGAACATAATAGAAAGCAAAATAGCTTTTTTATTTTTTTCATAAAAACCCTCCTTTCAATAAGCTTAGTTTTACCACTTTTCCTAAGATTATCACTAGAAAAATTTGTTAAGCTAATGTAATAATAACTGAATTAACAATTGACAATTGACAATGAACAATTAAAAGAATAGAGGCTGTTTTGCAAGCAAAACAGCCTTAATATATTTGATAAAGTGTATCTTCCAACCATAAAACCCCAAAGGGATTTTTTTCTTCAATTGTTAATTGTTAATTATTTTTAACCACTCCGTATATTAAAGGTATAGTATCAGTAACTTCTTCCTCAATGATGTAATTATTTAATATATTATATTTTGCGGCATCAGCCTTTGATTTATCATTTGCATGCACATAGGCTATTATATCTCCAACTTCAACCTTGTCTCCTCTTTTTTTATTAAGTACAATACCCACCGACAGATCAATGACGCTTTCCTTAGTAGCTCGACCTGCGCCAAGATCCATTGCAATTAAGCCAATGGACTCCGCATTTATTTTTTTAACATACCCTTTTTTATCACTTAAAACAGGTACAATATAGTTAGCTTTTGGGAGTTTTTCTGTATTATCTATTATAGAAGCATCTCCACCTTGAGCAGTTACAAATTCCTTCAGCTTATCAAGGGCACTTCCAGAGGATATTGTATTTAAAAGCATAGCTTTAGCTGCTTCTTCATCACTTGCTTTATTAGCTAAAACTACCATTTGACTTCCTATAGCCAGACATAAATCTAATAGGTCCGCAGGTCCATGTCCTTTTAAAGTATCTATAGCTTCCAAAACCTCTAACGCATTACCTACTGCAAAACCAAGAGGCTGATCCATATCAGAGATTATAGCCACTGTTTCCCTACCTACATGCCTGCCTATGCTCACCATTTCATTTGCTAATTCAAATGCAGTGTCGGAGGTTTTCATAAAGGCCCCATCTCCAACTTTAACATCTAGCACAATGCAATCAGCTCCCGCTGCAATTTTTTTACTCATAATGCTGGAAGCTATTAATGATATATTATCCACTGTAGCAGTTACATCTCTTAGGGCATACAGCTTCTTATCTGCAGGTGCTAAATCACCAGTTTGACCTCCTACAGCAAGCTTGATACTATTTACATTATCAATAAATTCTTCATTGCTCATTTCAACTGAAAAACCTTTAAAGGTCTCAAGCTTATCTATGGTACCTCCAGTATGGCCTAGACCTCTGCCAGACATCTTAGCAATAGGTATGCCTAGGGCTGCAACCATAGGCCCTAAAACTAGAGTTGTAGTATCACCTACGCCGCCAGTACTATGCTTATCTACTTTTATTCCTTCTATAGCAGATAAATCTAATATATCTCCTGAATTAACCATTGCCATTGTCAAGTCTGAGGTTTCTCTACTGTTCATCTTTTGAAAAAATATAGCCATCATCAATGCTGAAACTTGATAATCTGGTATATTTCCATTAGTGTAGTTATTAACAAAAAAGTCAATTTCCTCTTTAGTTAGTTCCTTACCATTTCTTTTTTTTAATATTAAATCATACATCCTCATGCTAAGGTCCCCCGATTCTAAATTATATTTCTATTTCTTTTGCAAAGCTTTCACCAATAAGTTTGTTAGAAACCTTGAGCAGGTCCAAAATTGTCTTGCCTATATCAGAAAAACTATTTCTAACACCTAAATTAGCCCCAGCTTTAACCTTGTTTCCATAAACAACAAGCGGTATATATTCACGTGAATGATCTGTGCTAGGAGTTGTAGGATCACAGCCATGATCCGCTGTTAATATAAGAATATCATCTTGCTTTAATAAACCTAAGATTTCAGGCAGCCTATTATCAAAATCAACTAAGGCTTTAGCGTAGCCTTGAAAATCATTTCTATGACCATAATGCATATCAAAATCAACTAGGTTAGTAAATATAAGACCTGATTTTTCAGTTTTCATATAATCCAAAGTTTTATCTACACCATCCATGTTATTTTTGATATGCACTGCGTCTGTAATACCTTTTCCATTATAGATATCTTCTATTTTGCCAACAGCCATTACATTATTCCCAGCTTCTTTTATATATTCAAGCATAGTTTTATTAAAGGGATCTAAAGCGAAATCTTTTCTATTTGAAGTCCTGCTAAAGTTTCCACTTTCACCTGTAAATGGCCTTGCTATTATTCTTCCTACAGCAATACCCCCTACAAACATTTCTCTAGCAATCCTGCATATTTTATATAACTCTTCAATTGGAATTACCTCTTCATGTGCAGCTACCTGAAAAACACTATCCGCTGAAGTATAGACTATAGGACACCCAGTTTTTACATGCTCATCTCCTAGATTTTTAATAATCTCAGTTCCCGAAGCAACAATATTCCCTATGATTTTTCTGCCTATCTTATTTTCAAATTCAGTAATCAGCGCATTAGGAAATCCATTAGGATAGGTATTAAGCGGCTTATCCAGCACTACTCCAGCAATTTCCCAATGACCTGTAACCGTGTCCTTGCCAATGGATAATTCACTGCATTTTCCAAAAGCTCCTTTTGGATTTTCAGACTTTATTATACCTTTAATACCATCTATATTACCCAGACCTAACTTCTCCATGTTAGGCAGTCTAAGTCCACCAACAGCAGATGAAATATTTCCAAGAGTGTTGCTGCCTACATCATTATAATCCTTAGCATCAGGCATTTCCCCAATTCCAACACTATCTAATACTACTAAGATAACTCTTCTGTTCATAAAAATTCTCCCTTCATTATTTATATTGTTAATGTTAGTCTTTAATTTTACAAGATAATAAATGCGT
>JARDZI010000386.1 GCA_029240935.1 Clostridiales bacterium | reverse complement strand
AAGCATCCTTTGCCAGGTCCATATCCCAAACTCTTTTGTAGTCACTTAAAAATGGATAAACTGGAGCAAGCCTGCTTACCTTCGGTTCAAGAGCAGCACAGGCAAGAGTTAATGCGCCGCCTTGTGATCCACCCATAGCATAAGCTTCTTCGCTGGAAGTTCCGGGCATTGTCATTGCAATAGAAGCAAGCTCAGCGGTATCAAGGAAAATATGTCTAAATAAAAGCTCCTCAGCACCTGCATCAAGACCGCGAATAATATGGCCGTTAAGTGTATTTCCCTTTACTCCACCTGAATCCTCAGAACAGCCACCTTGTCCACGACAATCCATAGCGAAAACGGAGAAGCCCAATGCTACATACTGTAGCTTATCATTCCAATCTCCAGAGTTTCCTGAATAACCATGAAATTGTAATAAAGCTGGTTTATTTTCAGTAATATGTTTTGGTCGAAGGTACTTGGCATGAATTCTCGCACCTCTTACTCCTGTAAAGTATAAATGGAAGCATTCGGCATAGGGAACTTGAAATTTTGCAGGTATAAGTTCAACTTGCGGATCAACTGCTCTCATTTCCTCCAAGGCTTTGTCCCAATATTCATCAATATCCACTGGGCAGGGGCTAACTCCAGTGTATTCTCTTAATTTTTCTAAGGGCATATCAATAACTGGCATGTAAAAATCACTCCTAGACTGTAAAGTATTTTATTTATGTTTGTAAACCTTTTATATAATTTTACATCAAAATAAGTTATAAAAACTACTCAGTTCATGCTGTTTTAAAGCTAATTCAACCAATTTTGCTCTGTAAATCTATTAACTGAAATAGATTTATATATTTATATGAATTATTATTATTTATACAAAACTCTTACAGGGCCAAGTAGTCCGGATTTTATAAATACAAATTCTCTAAATAGATGTACAATATATCTGGATATATTGCACTTTTTTAGCAGTATAAAAATAAAATTGTTTGGGAGTGGAGTTTATGCATACTATTTATAAATGTTTTCCTCATGGAAAGCACAAGGTACTAACTATGAGCTATGATGATGGAAATAATGCAGATAGAAGGCTTGTAAAAATATTTAATAAATACGGAATAAAGGGTACCTTTCACTTAAATTCTGGTTTGCTTGACCAGGATGCTAGCCGTATTAAAGCAGATGAAATTAAACAATTATATAAGGGGCATGAAGTAGCTGCTCATACATTAACTCATCCAACTATAGAGAGATGTCCTATAGACCAGGTAGTTCAACAAGTAATTCAAGATAGAAAGAACCTTGAAAAGATTGTGGGCTATACTGTTAGAGGGTTGTCATATCCTAATGGCTCGTATAATGAAACTATCAAGAGCATGCTTCCACATGTAGGCATTGAATATTCAAGAATAGTAGGAAGCAGCAGGAATTTTGCATTTCCAAGGGACCTGCATGAATGGCTGCCTACCTGTCACCATAATGATGACCTAATGAAACTAGCTGAGGAGTTTGTAGGACTGTTTAAAAAGCAGTATCTTTATATGATGTATGTATGGGGACATAGCTACGAGTTTGACAAGGATAATAATTGGGAACTAATTGAGGAGTTTTGTAAATGCGTAACGGACAAAGAGGACATCTGGTATGCCACTAATATCGAAATTGTGGATTATCTAAAAGCTCTTGATAATCTAAAATTTTCAGCAGAAGGCGATTTTGTATATAATCCGTCTGTACAAAGTTTATGGCTCAGTGTTGATGGTCAGATTGTTGAGGTTAAAGGCGGGACTCAGGTTCGGCTGTATTAAAAGTTTAAAAGCTATAAAATACAAAAGACATCAGGCAAGAGTCACAACTGCCCGATGTCTTTTATTTATAATTGTAAACATTATTTTATAGTCTATGATGGGCTATTTAAGGATTAACGCTATGACGATATTGAGAGGGCGACATCCTCTCTATTTTTTTGAAATAGAAGCTGAAGTAATGTATATCATTGAAACCAACCATTTGCTGGATTTCAGAAATTGTGCTGTGGTTTTTTAAAAGTAGCCTCTTGGCGTTATCAATTCGCACTCGAATGACATATTCCATGGGTGAATAACCGGTCTGTTTCTTGAACAGTGATGCAAAATAGTTTGTGCTGAGATTACAAAGTGCTGCCAGGCTCTGTACGCTTATATCCTTCATATAGCTTTCATTGATGTAGTCAAAGGCTTGTTTAATCCTTTGAAAGTTTGAAGCTTTATTAGGAACAGAATAATCTTCTGACAGTGAGGTATACACAATATGAATAAGCTCTAATAGATAAGCCTTTAATAAAAGTTCCTTTCCTAAAGCTTCTGATTCATAAATGCCTATCATTTTCCTCATTAATATCTCAACTGCTGAGATGTTTTTAATTGCTAAGCAATCTGGAAAAATCATATCGCCAAATACGGGAATATCTCTTAATAGATGTTTTTCAGGCAGTTCGTCTCATTCTTCAAGATGAAATTTCTTATGAGGCCAGAAATTTCTGTCTCTCTCATAAAAAAATCAAAATGAATAACTAACATCTGGAGTGGATTTTCCGAGTAAGCAATAAAAGAGTGAACTACTCCAGGCTTTATAAGGAATAAATCTCCTGGTGAAGAACTATGCTCTTTCCCTGCAATAATAGTTTCACCATGTCCTTTAGCTACCAATACAAGCTGATGGTCATATATAATTCGGTCAATAAGAGCCCAACCAGTATGAGTTTCAGTACATCTGCACATCCTGACATAGGGATTAATATCCTGTAATTCCTTATGTATAATGTTTTGCATTAAAATCCTTCAAGTTAAGCAGGTTTGTTATAAATAATTCTAATATTCATACCTTGATTGTAGTTGCCAAAGTTCTTGCCGAAAATTGTGAGACCTCCCACATGCTTTGCATCTTCAGTAACTGCGAGCCTGAAAAATAAGTCACTTTTATAGTTAAGGTTTAAATCATTGAGAGTAACCTCTGAAATCTGTATGCCATCAATAAAAGTACCGTAGTTATTAACGGTTAAAAGCTTTAGAAGCCCATATTGATTCCAAGCTGGAAACCACCAGGAGGGGGTCATTATACCTTTTGCATCAGCGTAATCTCCAGGGCTGGTCCAGCTTCCTAGTACTACTCCATTTAAGCTAAAATTGATATCTGAGGGCCAGTTGCTGCAGTTGCCTGGCGCTTCAGAGCTGATTTCCATAGAAACTTGAATTTCTGAAAAATCCTGTCCTGGCTTAAGATAGTTAGGTATTCTGTATTCAACATATCCGCGAGTAAACCATAGTATGTCGCTGTTTATCCTTTCGGGATCCGCAAAGTA
>JARDZI010000385.1 GCA_029240935.1 Clostridiales bacterium | reverse complement strand
TTTCCAAGGTCATGCTGCAGTTCATCTATACCTAGCCAGTTCTTTATTGCTATTCTTACTATTCTCATCTACTCTTCCTCTCCATCTTTTTCGAATTTTACAAATACCTCTTTTATATCTTCATCAAAGTAAACTTCTGATAATTTATAATCAGGATTGTCAAAGTCGTGGATGCCGCCGACTTCTTCAGCAAGCTGTTTGATCAAGTCTAATTTATCTTTGAAATTTAATGCAGTTACTTGAGTAAAGACCAGTTCTTTATAGTTCTCTTCATCTACAACCAATTCTGTAGAGCTTGTCCCTTCAATTATTGCTATCTTCTTGAAGTTACCCTTTATCTTTCCAGCATCGGTTACTTCTACTTTTGTCTCATTGAATATATCTATATGGATTATCATTTGTGACCTCCCATTTGCACATTATCTATATTTGTGCTATTTTTAAGATGAGTTATTTTTTAGTTGAGCCGTTGCAAGGCTCTTTTTTTATTGCTTTTCAAATTCTATAATCCATACCCAAGGGTTAGCTATCCATGTCTTAGGAAACTGATAATAGCTATCCCACAGCTTTTCAAATGCTTCTTTTGCCGTTCTGGGCATATCCTGCCATACATTATTGTTATCTCCGACTTCACCAACGCAATACTTATATAGGCTTCCATCTTTTGTCCATCCTCTGATACCCTCTGCCATTGCATCTTCTTCTGATATATCCTGTAATCTCTCAACCCTTATGTTCTTGACTTTCAGGAACAACCTTGCTACTGACCTTGGCATATGAATTGAAGGTTTCCAACTATGCATTGCTTGTAAATCAGTTTCTATATCTGCTTTATAAATAATCTTGTTGTCACCATTTCTCGCTATTCCTCTGCACCATGTTTCCCTTACCCAAAGCGTGTCACTGACCTCGCCATATGGACAATCGTACGGATGGAATCGGCAATACTCATCGGGGAAATTTCTGGGGCGTGTAACGTAAATCTCGTTCCCAAATTGATGCACCTCACATGGTGACTTAATAATCCTTCTCGTTTGTATCTTCTTGCCTTCCAATATGGCTTGTACCATTCGTGTAGAAAATAAAATTGGTTTTTCCAAACCCTTACCTCCTCCTATGCATATTGATTACCTCGCCATTCTGCTACTGCAACGAGTTCTCCCGGACTCATTTTCTCAAACCTTTTTAACGTATTTACATCGATTACCACTACTTTTGATTCTTTAATTTCCTTGATAGGCTTAGTCAATCGAGCATTTTTATTTTTCCTTCCCATACCCGCATCTCCTAACTTAATATTTTTATACTTATCCAAATACACATACTAACCGCTAAAGTAAGAGCTGATCCATAGAATAAAGCATCTTCAATCTTGCGTGTTAACATTAACAACAGCTCCCTCCTTGGGCTTGTTCATTGCCTTAAGTTCCTCAATAACTTTGTTACCAGTTTCTACAAATTCCAAGCATGTTGATTGTGAAATATCTGAGTGTATAACATTTGCCATGCAAGCCTTTACCATACCAATTAATATTTCTTTACCCAATATGTACACCCCCTTAATTTAGCTCTAGTCTTGTTACTGGATCATATCCAAGCCTTGCACAGATTTCTTTAAATCCCCAGGCACACTTGCCAGTTCTGTCGGTGTATTCATCAGCCCAACATCTTTTATATATCTTTATGTGTTCAGCTCTCAAAGGAACTTTAGGACGAAGAATACTATTGACCATGTTTGCAGTACGTTGATTGATGAGTAACTTACCCTCTGGGCTCTTTCCATTTACAATAATATTGAGTTTTTTTCTCTCTTTTAGTTCAGGCACTCTTGAGGACTCTATCATCGCAATTTCTAACCCTGTAAATTGTCTATCCCTGCAAGTACCATTCATTAAATCAGCTATTGCCTTCTGTCTTTCTGTTGCCATTTCTACGCCTCCTTATTTATACTTTGGTCTTTTAGGTTTATTTTGTTTATTGAGTCTGTTCATTTTGACTATATAAGGTCTATCAAATGTTATTGATCCATCTTTATCGAGATACCAGCCACATTTTATACATCTCGTGCTAGACGTTATACCTTTACCGTACTTGTCCCATTCATGGTCACACATGATGCCTCCTATGCTGATTTTGAAGCTAGAAACTTATTAATGAAATAAACTTGACCTTTACCTGTTATGAGAGTAGTTTTAGTTATCTTGCTTTCACCGAGCGAATTGATTCTTGTACCTTCTTTGATTTCCATAACTTTCAGGTCCATAGATATTTGAGTTGGCATGTTGTAGCTATGGCCTCTTTCCTTAATTGCATATTTGTTATCTCTCAGCCATTTCCAAAGCCTTATCTCTCCAATGTCGATTCCGTTTTGTTTTAATAGCTTTGCAAGGTCCCCAACAAGTATTGATGTGCTTGCTGCTGTAACCGAATCAGCGAATAATACTTTAGGCTTGTCCACTTCAATTTTACTTTCAAGCATTACCACGGTATTTTTATACGCTAGTATTTTTACATCAGCCATCTTAAGTGCTCTTGCCATAACCGCTTCTGGACTATTCCATGCTCTTTCAACTTGAAGGAAATATTGTCTAGCTTCTTTGCCCTTATCACTTCTTTGAATCATTGCAATTTCTTTTGCCATTTCTATTGTTAGTTGGTGGTCTTGCTTATTTTGTCCACCGTGAATTTCGCTTTCCATATTTGGAAGGCAAGTTATAAAATCTAAACCTTCTACAAATCCGTATTCTGACATTCTTTTAAACCAAGTTGTATAGTTACTTTCTACTTCTAAAAATTCATGCAGTTCTCTACCTAATACCGTTTGTCTGTCATTGTTGTAATTTACTGTGATTAAATCGTTCATCTGCCCCCTCCTTAAACAATTAGTTTTTTACCTTTTGGTCTTATTAACCGCAGCTCTTCCTTTGGTTCCCCTAATGTTAGATACTCTGCTACTATTTCAGTGGATATAATCCATCGGGACCCAGCCTTTCTTGCTTTTATGTCTTGCCTTTGAAGCATCCGTAATACTGTATCTTTTGCAAGTCCCAACACCTCCGTCAGTTGGTCTGCTGTCATAGCGAATCCGTATTTATCCATAAGCCTCTCAGCTGTAAGTGTGGACTTGTTCACTTCAAGTACCTCCTTTCGCTTATATATTTCATGTGATTACTTACTTATGATGAGTTGACCTCACATAATTGAATTGCGTTACAAAATTCTAATTGCAGATTCTAAATTACTAAGGTCTTTATTAAGCCACTCACGTTTTTCGCTCCATTGTTTAAAGGCAATTGTATGCAACCCTGCATCTTTGTACTTCTGCAAT
>JARDZI010000384.1 GCA_029240935.1 Clostridiales bacterium | reverse complement strand
ATTTTCTTCCGAATTTGTCAGCTAATTTTCCCATAATCGGTATACTTGATGCATATGCCAGTGTATAAATTGTTATCATCCAGATGCCTGTTTTATCATCAACCATAAGATTGTTCTGAATGATGGTCCTGGCAGGAGTTACTATACCAGTGTCAATTGCACCCATGAATAGTCCTAAAAGATAAACTGCTGCAATAAACCACATTTTGCGGTTACTGCTTGTTGTACTACTGTTAATTTGTTTTGTTGCTGACATAATTCCTTTCCCCCTTAAATCTTAATATAGTCCATCATTTCATCAAAGGTTAGATGTTTGAATTTTATATTGTTTAGCATATTCGACATAATAAAATATCCTAGTTTGTCTATATCAATATTGGTACTTATATTACCGAGATTTTGTTCAGCAAGAATCAGTTCCTTTATTTTCTTATGCAATTCAATATAATGGTCATGGGGAAAACCTGTTTTATTATTGTCGGACATTTCCCAAACAATTCTCAAGTATTGACTTACAAAAGTTTCTAAGGATGTATATATCATGTGCAGCTTTTCTCTGATTGAAAGTTTTTCTTCCTTCAATTCATCAGCCAGCTTCATGGTACTTTCCCAATCACTTAAAAAAATGTGATATACCAAAACCTCCTTATTATCGAAATAATTATAAAGGGTCCCAAGCCCTATCTCGCAGTTTTTCGCAAGCTTACGAATGTTGAAGTTTTTATAGCTTTCCTCAATGAGCATTTCCTTTCCCTTTGCTAAAATGGTTTCTCTTATGTTTTCTATAATTTTAGGCACGTTTCCCCTCCTATAACAATATGAACATTGTTCATGAACTATGTTCATATTATAATTCCAATTAAAAAATATGTCAATATTATCAATGAGATTTTGAACAAAAGAACTAAATTACAACAAAATAGTAGCTAGCCCTTCTCACAATTGGCTAGCTACTATTTTTATTCTCCACTACATCCTTACCTTTAAGCTTTCCATAGGTTAATGTTGTAATATTCCTATAAACCCGAAAAACTTATTATAGAACCTAAATTAAAGGAGTTATTTTTATGAATTAAATACATGTATGCTCCCGAGCATGGGGTCAGACTCCCTACAATTTGATTAATTATTCTAATAAGGTATATATTTTAATGCTGCTAATCTTATTATCCTTTATTCTAAACAACATGCTATCAAAATGATTTACAGGACTATATATATAGAAATCACTGGTTTCACTATTTGGATCAGAGATTGCCTCAGGATACGCTTCTTTAAGCTTATCTATAGTATCGCCAACCTTTACTTTTCTTGGTGTAGTATACTTTGAGTCAGAAATTTCAATTTGATGTACATAGAACTTTTCCTTTTTATCCAGGGTATTAATTGTCGCTATAAGAAGTCCCTGAAATTTATATTTCCTATTTGTTCTTCCAATATGAGGATCCATATTCAAACCATCATCCGCTGAATAAGTATGAAATTCTATTTTTTCTGCTTTTCCAAAGATATCTTCAAGCTTTTTATCATCTACAAAATCAGAAAGTTTTAAGCTCTTATTGTTATAAACCACTGCCAGCTCTTTTAGTATTGAGTTTTCCTCCTTTGGAATTACTTTTTCTTTAATCATACTAGCAGTTTCATTTTCACTCTTTGGGATTACCTTTTCCTTAATTATACTATTATTTTCACCTTCGTCCTTTGGTAGTATATCTTCACTCCCACGTCTACATCCAGATAAAATTGAGGTACTTAACAAAGCAACCATCATTACTGCTATTGCTCTTGATATAACTTTCATAATAATCCTCCTAACATTTATTTGTACTATGACTTTATTATAAAAGCTAATTTTGTTAGACTGATAACAGAATTGTATCATTCTTGTAACACTATTCTAAAGAAAGGGTAATAGTTACTTGTGTCCCCACCTGTTCTTCACTTTCTACAAACATCTGTCCATGATATTTTTCAATAATTTCCTTACAAATCGAAAGTCCCAGCCCTGTTCCACTGGATACCTTTGAGTTTTTAGCTCTATAAAACCTTTCAAATATCAAGCCAAGCTCCTCTTTTGGAATACCTATCCCATTATCACTTACCTGCAGAACCGCATTATTATCCTTTATAAAAACCTTAACATTTACTGTACTATGATTTTCAGAGTATTTTATGGCATTGTCTAAAATATTAACTATAGCCTGGGACAATAAGAGCTTGTTACTTTGGACAAAAACATTATTAGCATAATCTTCTTTAAAGGTTACATCTCTCTTTTCAGCTTTTAAACTCATATGTTGAACCGTTATTTGAGCTAATTCGGACAAATTAAGCTTCTCCAAGTTGCTATCTTCTGTTGACCTATCAAATTGTGATAACAGCAATAATTCATTAATAAGTTTAGTAAGCCTTTCAGACTCATTCATAAGATGGTAGTAAATCTTTCTCAGTTCAGGGTCAGTTTCTTGTGCATCATCATATAGATATTGAGAGAAACCGCTTATGGCTGCTAAGGGAGTTTTTAGTTCATGGGATACATTAGATATAAATTGTTTTTGCCGTTCAATATATTCCTTTAATTGCTTCCCCATACTGTCTAGCCCTTTCGCAAGCATTCCCAGTTCATCTTTTCTGTTTAGATGTATATCCTCAAACTGCTGCCTTGAAAATTTTTCTGTTGCCATCAGGAGAAACTTGATTGGCTTTGTTGTTTTCCGCGAAATATATAGGCTTAAAATAATTATTAAAACACAAAAAATTGCTGCAGCAAAGATTAGCATATATGTTATTTTTTTAAGAAGCTCATAAATATACCCTGCATCCTCTACAAGCTCCAACACACCTAGATTACTATTGTAGATATTTTTAATGGGAATAGCAAAATAGATAAATTTATTATTGTCTACGGTATAAGCATAGTTGCCTTCCAGTGCCTTTTGAAGATTACCTATAAAAGTTACAGGATTCTTCCTATCAACAACTCTTCCCCCAGAGGATATTCCCAAACGCTGCAGCTCATTATTATAAAGCCTAACCTCCCTGGATGAAATCTTTAAAGTATCTATCATAACATTTGAGAGTTCCGGTGTTAACATTTCTATTACCGAGTTCTCCGGATTTGAAATAATACTTCTTAGCGACAATTCCGCCATATCTATTTTTTCAATCATCTGTTTCTCTATAGTTGCAAAACCAAAATACTCAATTGCCCCATTCACTGACACTATAACTAGGACAAAGCTTAGAATTGAAATCAGTGAATAATTTAATAGGAGCTTTGTGGAAAACTTCAATTTGTGTCACCCCCAAATTGATAACCAAAGCCATATAGAGTCTTTATA
>JARDZI010000383.1 GCA_029240935.1 Clostridiales bacterium | reverse complement strand
CTGCGCTCTATAGTAAGGCTATAGGTTGCGATGCCATCCATCCTGATTATCATACTGTTATAGAAGAAGTCATACAGGAAGCTAAGCGAGAGAGAATTCTGGTAAATTCCTATACAATAAATGATGAACATACAATGAAAAAACTGTTAAATTGGAAGATTGATGGTATTATCACTAATTATCCAGACAAATTGGCCAAGCTTATACAATCATTGAAATGATGGAAAAGTTGTGAACCGTCCCCATAGCTTTTAGGCTGCCAACGTGGTTGACAGCCTTTTTAATTACTTTTCCACAGCCATTATACTGTAGCTATATTCATATATTCTATTTGCCGGCAAGGTAAATTCATTGTGAGGCCTTGCTCCCCAGCTGTCATCTCCCCCTACTCCCATTTGTTTGTAATTTACTCTGATAACAGTTTTATCACTAACAGGAAGCTTATATTGATGATCATTTTGTTCAAGCTCCTCTGCAGTATATGGAAGTACACTTAGCTCAATAACAGGATGTCCCGAAACTTTTATTCCTATACCTTTTTTATCAGTTATTTCCGACCATCGAACTTCGGTCTTATTTCCACATTCTTGAGGCTTTAGATATGGCACCATCTGTTCAGCTACTTTGCCGTTATATATTCCTATTTTTGCCCCTCTATTTCTGTCCCAATGATTTTCATGGGGACCCTTTCCATACCACTGAAGGTTATCATACTTGTTGTCCATTACCATTATCATCCCTACTTCAGGGATCTCAGGTAGTCCCTCTGCTGGTATCAGTACTTCTGTAATGTCGATTTTTCCATCAGCGAAAATCTTATAATTAATTAAACACTTTGATTTAGTTGACAACAGTAAATGTTCTAAAGACAGTTCAACTGCATTTCCTTCTTCTTTTATACTTAAGTAAAGCAGCTGTTTTTCGACTCCATCTTTTCGCCATACTGCAGCTCTGTCTTGAAGTCTATTTCCATTATCGTTATCAGTTATTGCTCTCCAAAAGTTTGGTGTAGGCCCAACTCTAAACAGTTCATTGTTTTTATATTTATATGATATTATATCACCTGATAACTTACTGAATACAATTGAGAAATCTCCAGCATTAATATTGATTGTACTTTCGTTTTCAATAATTGACAAATCTCCAGCAACTTTTTCTGCATGATTAATTTTAGACGCTGCTACCGGTAGTATAAATTGTTCAAAGGCAACTTCATGGCCCTTTTTAGCCCAAGAAACATCCTCTTTTAATACTATACTTATTGTAAGTATAAATTCTTCATCAATATTGATCTTTGCAGGAACTGTAAATGGAATATTTACTATTTTTGATTGTTGAGGTTCAATTTCTACAGTAAAAAGACCCTTTTGTATTTCATATCCATTTCCTATAACAGTCCATCGTAATTCGAAGTCTTCGAGGTTTGTAAAAAGAAATTTATTTGTAATTATTATTTTGCCTTTATTTATGTCTTCACTCTGGAAGTACACGTTCTGATAGCATTTTTTTACTTCAATGATTTTTGGGGTTACAGTTCTATCTGCAAAGATTATACCATTGCCGGAGAAATTGCCATCGTTTGGCCAATCTCCAAAATCACCACCATAAGCCAAGTATTCTGTACCATCTTCAGTCTTGGTTTTTATTGCTTGGTCTATCCAATCCCAAATGAACCCACCCTGAACTACATCGTATTTATCCGTTAAATCCGTATACTTAAATAAGTTCCCACAGGAATTTCCCATAGCATGGCTGTATTCACACAGCATGAAGGGCTTCTTCGGATTGTTTCTAGCATATTCTTCAATATCCTGAGGCTTTGCATACATTCTGCTTTCAACATCGGAAGCTGCTTCGCTGGCTCTACAATTGAAAACTCCTTCATAATGGACGATTCTTGAAGGATCTTTTTCTTTGAAGAAATCATGCATTTTTATAAAGTTTTCTCCACCAAAGGCCTCATTACCCAGCGACCAAATAACTACCGATGGATGATTCTTATCTCTCTGCAGCATACTATTGCATCTGTCTAACAGAGCTGGCGTCCACTCAGGATAATCAAAAGGGATGGCGGTTTCCGGTGTTATTTTTCCATTGACTTGCCAACTTCCATGAGTCTCTAAGTTATTTTCGTCTATGACATACAAACCATACTGATCACACAAGTCATACCATATAGGATTATTGGGGTAATGAGATGTTCGAACCGCATTTATATTATATTGCTTCATTAATTTGATATCTTTAAGCATTTCCTCATAACCTATAGCTCTGCCTTTGTCACAGCTAAATTCATGTCTGTTAACACCTTTAAAGACAATTCTCTTACCGTTGATTTTCATTACTCCATCTTTGATTTCAAATTTCCTAAATCCAATTCTGCAGCTCTCAGTCTCTAGTATTTCTCCATTATTATCTCTTAATATTAGCACTATTGTATACAAATTTGGCTTTTCCGCACTCCACTTCTGCGGCTTCGCAACCTTGTTTAGTAATGTTACTTCCCTTGCTTCCATTTTGTTAATATCTACTGTTCCTTTTAGCGGCATGTCAAAAACTTCATTTTCATCACTATCGTATAACCTTGCTTCGAGAATAAGTGGTGATGTTTGTCTTTCAAAATAATTAATAATCTTTGCCTTTATGGTGATAGTCCCATCTTCATAATTATCATCTAAATCTGCAAGAACATTAAAGTCGTATATATGATATTGTGGTGTTGAGTATAAATAAACATCCCTAAAAATACCGCTTAATCTCCAAAAGTCCTGGTCCTCTAGCCAGCTGGCATCGCACCACCTATATACTTCAACGGCTAGTTTATTTCGCCCCTCTTTTATGTACGGTGTTAAATCAAAATCTGCAGGATCAAAGGTGTCTTCACTATATCCAACAAAGTCTCCATTTACCCATACATAAAAAGCAGACTCTACACCTTGAAAACTAATATAGACAGGCTGACCATCCCATTGCTCAGGTACTGTAAAGTAGGTCACATACTGTCCAACGGGGTTAAACTTAGTTGGAGCATACGGTGGTTTTATGTCCTCTTTTCCCTGCCACGGATAGGTTATATTAGTATACTGAGGATAGTCATAACCTTGCAACTGCCAATGTCCTGGCACATTAATCATATCCCACTCTTCACAATCATAATTTTCTTCGTAAAAATCTGATTCCCGACAGGAAGCGTTTTCCGAGAATCTAAACTTCCATTGCCCATTTAATGATTTAAAGTATTTTGACAGCTCTCGGTTTCCTTCTTTAGCGTCTTCAATAGTGTCAAAGGGCATTAATGTGGCATGAGCCTCCATCCTATTTACTTCATATATCTCAGGATTATTATTC
>JARDZI010000382.1 GCA_029240935.1 Clostridiales bacterium | reverse complement strand
GGTTTAACCTTAGGTGTGAATTGGTACTTAACTCCTGATGAGAAACACAACTCTGATGGTAAACATATTTCATATCTGCATAAGCGCAATTATATTGGCTATGATGATGAACTGTTTTATATCTTGAAAGATATCGTTGATAGCGATAGAAGAAATGTGTTCAGTGTGCAAAAATCTGTGATTCTACCAAGAAATACAGTATATTATGACAGTATACTGGATTTAACTGGTGAACCTGACTACTTGAAGCGCTGTATACTTAGGCAGTCTTGGCATATTTCTGCGATTAATAAGTTGAAAGATTGTGAGATAGTCTTTCTAGACCCGGATAATGGTTTACAAGTAAAAAGTGTTTCGCTGACGGGACAGAAGGGCAATAAATATATTGGATTGGATGAACTGAAAGACTATTATAAGCTTGGTAAGAGTATTATCTTCTATAATCATAGGGAGCGTAAACTGGAAGAAGAGTATCTTGATAAATTTAGAGAATTGCAGCACGACCCAGATTTTAAAGGCTCTAAGTGGCTTGGTGTAAAGTTCTCACGAGGTACAATTAGAGATTATATTTTTGTACTTCATCCTCAACACTTGTATTCAGTAGAAACACAATGCAGAGCATTACTTAAAACTGTTTGGAAAGAAGATTTTTCATTACTTTGTTTTTAATCAGAATATTAATTAATAAAATGCCTTTCAATGATTAAACAAATTATTGAATGGCATTTTATTAAATTATAACAGGCTGGCAAGCCCTAATTGGGTAAAAATATTTTTCATACCCTCCTCATTAATCTCAAGTTTTAATGAGTCCAAGGTTATATTACTTAGTTCTTCAATATCACATTTTATGGTGGCAAGCTGCTTGCAAAGTAAAGCTGCTTTTTTTCCTACTAATTTTACATCTGACTCTTCAATAAGTTTGGATAGGGGTGAACGAGATATTCCAAGAGTTTTGAAAATATCTTTAATATCCTTCTCAGAAGAGTTTTCAATAAAATCATAGATTCCTTCTACTGTTTCAAATTCTTGAAGTAATGGAACCACAGATTTTTCACCTACTCCATTAATTCCTGGAATATTATCTGATGAATCCCCTTCAATTGCTTTTCTATCAATAATCTGAATTGGAGATACACCATAAAAATGGTCAACATAAATTGGAGTATACTCAAATGCCCCAGTTGGAATATTAAGCTGCTTTATGTTTATATCTAACTCTGCATACATATCCGAGCACTTTGAAGTTATAAGCCATACTCTAACATTTTCATTGATAAGCTGGAGGATGTCCTGATCCTTGGTCCATATAGAAACTCTCACTTCATCCTCAAACCTTCTCGCTAAAGTCCCAATTATATCATCTGCTTCATATTCTTGAAAAACAAATTCAGGGATACCCATTTCTCTTAAAACCTCCTGGGCTAAAGAGAATTGGCTTCCAAGTTCTGGCCTTAAATCTTTTCTGTGTCCTTTATACTCTGGAAACATTTTTTTTCTAAAAGTAAATTCCTTTGTGAGATCCCATGCTACAGCCAGGTGGGTTGGCCTTTGATTCTTTAATACATTAAGCATTGATGCCATCATGGTAAATACACCATTGGTGAACCTACCATCAGGTGAATGACGTATTTTATCAAGGTACTTGTCCTTTTCTTCCTCGGTTTTAGCAAATTTATATTCTCTTGGAAGATTACCAAAGAAACTAGAGGAAAGTAGTGATGAACCGTCTATTAATAATAAATGATTACTCATATTAACAACTCCATTTTTAATATTTTTTAATAGTTGAAATAAACAATCTATTAGATTAGAATGTATATATAATTTTACACTAAAGAAGAAAGTTTTTAAATCAGTTTTAGAAACTAAAAGAAATACCCAATCAGTAATTGACAGGTTTTAAATTCTTCAAATAAGGAGATAGAAATTATGATAAACCCAGGACTTCAACACAATATAAAAATAGGTAAAAAGTACAGACATTTTAAAGGAAACGAGTACCTTGTCCTTCACTTGGCAAAACATTCTGAAACACTTGAGGAGCTAGTTGTTTATCAGGCACTTTATGGAGAAAGAGGTATTTGGGTACGACCTTTAGCAATGTTTGAAGAAAAAGTTGCTGTTAATGGAAAGCTGGTAAACAGATTTGAAGAAGTTGATGAATAGTGTTTAATGAGAAAAGGTTTAGCCCATTTTATGTGGATTTGGTGAATTGAAAAAAATGATATTACTATCTATTTTTATCGTTTATTATTAAAGAATGGAAAATTATTTTTATAAAGGATGGGGGAGAGTATATGAAGGTTGAAGCTTTGAAAAAAGAGAGAATGGAAGATTTTGTAGAGTACTGCAAGAAGCACAAAATGGAGATAGACGATTCATTCTTGTACGATGAAGATTTAAAAAACTTTGAACCTAATGATGAAAACCCTACTTACATAATTAATGACGAAGAAGGTAAAATAATTGCAACAGCTTCCCTTATAATTGATGAGTATAATAGAAAAGGAAAAAAAGCACGCTTTAGAATATTTCATTCAGAAATTGAGTGTATTGAACCTTATCGCATGCTAATGGAAGCAGTTTTAGGGCATACAAAAGGGTTAAATTATTTTTTTGTTTATGTACCAGTAGTAAATAAAAAACTGATGGAATGCATTGAAGGATTGAATTTCAAAATAGATAGATATTCCTGTTTACTTGTAAGAGAGGACCTTAAGGTTCCTGAGATCAACTTACCTGAGGATTATGATATAAGACCTTTTAGCTCTGGATATGATGAAGCAATTTGGTGTGAGGTTAGAAATGCTGGATTTGCAAAGCTCAGAGGGAGTGAAACACCTATTACCCCTGAAATGGTTGTTAAGATGATTTCTAGCGAGGAAAACATAGAAGGTGGATCAATGATACTATATCATAGGGACAAGCCTGTAGGAATAGTCAGAGGAGCAAAGGATGATTATGAAGATGCTCCAATCATGAATATAGGTCCTCTTGCTTTAATACCAGAATACCAAGGCAAAGGGTTAGGCAGAAGTCTTTTAAGAGCTTCACTTCATTTCGCAAAGGAAAACTCCTATGATAGGACAATACTTTGTGTTAATGCAGAGAATGATAGAGCAAAGGCTTTGTATATTCAGGAGGGCTTTAAACAGGTTGAGGCGGTTGTTTGTTACAAATATGATTTGTCATTTTAACTAAGCTGTAGAGAAGTTTATTTATTAGAAAACTATTATATTAATTTAGTGGATTATTTTTAGAATAGACTCATGAATTATGAGGTTGTTTTACAACTCATAATTCATGAGTCTATTAATTTTACAAATTTATAATTAAGTAATATTGTG
>JARDZI010000381.1 GCA_029240935.1 Clostridiales bacterium | reverse complement strand
AATGCAAACAACTTCAAAACTAGCTATTCTAAAGAGGAAGCAGCAGCAATTGCCTTACTTTTGGGCATTGATTTTAGCAAGAGTAAATTTGACTTAAATGATTTTTGGATGGGAGTAAATACTGAATTAGAACATGGCAGAAAATATTATCTAACAAATGTTACTAATGATGATCCAATAACTACTGGGAAAATTGCGTTTGCTCATCTGAAAGAATTCCCTGATTATTATAAGAGGTTGAAAGTGCTAGAGGAAGAAGCAACAGCATATTGGAAAATGGTCAATCAATAATTTAGCTAATTTTATTATTGGGTAGGCAGAAGAACTAGACTTTTAAAAATATGTTAACTAATAATTAGAATCCCTTATTTTAGGACATATTATCTTTTAGATAAAATTTGTCAATGATAGGGGATTTTTGTATATGAAAAGAAAACCGATTATCATAGCGGCACTAATATTTTTACTAATTAATACAATAGGAGCCATCGCAGCCCCCCCACTTAAAGTCTTAATTAACGGGCGACCCAACAATGATCCGTCATTAGTAAGAATAATAAACGGTCTACCGTACGTTTCGATTGGAGCTATTAGCAACGAGTTGAACCTTGATTTTGACTACAACTCTGAAACATCCACCATGTATATTGCAAATAAAGGCAAACCACAATCAAAAGTAGTAGCTACGTTGAAAAAGGCTAATGCAGTTCTATATGCTACAGAGAGTGAAGGGAATTTAGAGAAATTTATAATAGATATTAATGGTAAGATAGTAGGTCAATTTAATTGGAAAAGTGT
The DNA here is from genome assembly GCA_029240935.1 of Clostridiales bacterium. Classification (GTDB taxonomy): domain Bacteria; phylum Bacillota; class Clostridia; order Clostridiales; family Caloramatoraceae; genus JARDZI01. The sequence goes on along the minus strand of JARDZI010000381.1, from coordinate 2,563 downwards.
TGATTCTCCTACTTATGGACCAAGATTATTTTTTGAGGATATAAATCAGGATGGACAAAATGAATTAGTAGTTATTTTAACGACTAGTTACGGAACAGGGATTTTAACGACTGAGGCACACGTATTTCATAAAATAAATACAAACGCTATTTATTTGGAAAAGTTAATTGACAATCCTATTGCTATTATTAAGAAAAACGTTATAACTAACCAAATATCAAACAACCAAGTTGAAATAACTATTGGTCAAAAGAAAGCTATAGATAAAATTAATCCTTACGCAAAAGGTGAGCACTTAGAATATTCTATTTATAATAATAGACTTGTCGCTTACGTTAGTGGCCAATTAAAACCAGCCCCAGAAGGAGCAATACTTATTACATACGAATTTAAAGATGACATGTATCAAGCTCAAAGTATCGAATATGTAAAAAATCAGCCTGATTTTATCAAGAATAGCCCTTTTCAGTAATATAAAAAGACTTCTCATTAAGTTTGAGAAGTCTTTGCTGTTTTTAACATAGTATTTAATGATATTAAGGTAATGAATAGAACTACACATAGAATAATCATCAAAACAAAAACTTGCTTTTCATACAAGATATAATCCCTCGTTAACCCTGCAATGAACGGAAAAGTCCCCCCAAGCATATACCCGAACCCTTGCATCATGGATGTCCAAGCACCTGCTTCGCTTGAGGTGGAAGTAGCATTTAACGGCAGAGCCAGTGCAAGAGGGAATATACCACCAAGTCCAATTGCTATAAAAATGGTTGCAAACCATAGATTAGTTATATCAAACACGATAAACAATAGCCCAAATAAAGCAAATATTGTGCTAACCATTAACCATGTCCTGTGATTTTTATATAAATCAGCTAGTGTTGGTATTACAAAATTAAAAAGCATTTGGATAATGGTGAAGAAAGTAATTAGTGATCCTGATAATTCCTTGCTAAATCCAACAGCCTGAGCGTATGGAGCAAGCCACGTACTTATACAATAAAATAGTCCAGCCTGTAAGCCAAAAATCATTGTATAAAGCCATACTTTTTTATTTTTCAATGGAAGATGAATTTTAGGCGCAACTGAATTTTTAATAAAAGTACTCTTTTTAACCATTGGATACCAAAAAAGTAGTCCAATAATGGCAAATGCGCCCCAACTTCCTAAAGCGAGTTGCCAAGAGTTATTTAACTGTTTTTGCAGAGGAATCATTAACCCCGAGCTAATAGATGCTCCGAGACCCATTCCAATAGTGTAAACACCTATCATCATCCCAATTTTATTTGGGAACTTTTGTTTTATATATCCAGAAACAAGTGGACCTGCTATCGCAATTCCAATTCCGGTCAAAAATGTTGTTAGAAATAAAACGGTCCACGAATTTGTAAATGCCCGTAATGCAGTTGCTATTCCAATTAAATACAAACAAGCGGCGATTGTTTTTTCTAATCCAAATCTTGCGCTAATTGTTGCTGAGAAAAATGCAAAAATCCCCATGCAAATAACAGGAATTGTTGTTAGCAAACTAACCATACCATTACTTAATTCCAAGTCTTCTCTAATCGACTCTAATACTGGAGATATCGAAGTAATGCTCATTCTTAAATTTATCGAAACTAGCAAAATTGCTAGAACCATTAATAATGTTTGTTTTTTCATCTATTAACATCCTTATTTAAACTGATGAGTTCACTAGCTAGGAATGCAAATCTTGGGTAGAATGTTGTGCCGTTAACACCGTAGTACTCATTATTAGTAAGCTATTCCAACACGTGATTTAATAAATTCACTACTCTTTAACTGTTTAAATGCAAAATCAGCTGTATCATGAACAGAAATTTTTACTCCACCTTCAGGTAATATGTCGCGTACTACACGGTACTTACCGGTGAGATCTCCATCGGGCAAATATGTTGGACAAACAATAGTCCAATCTAAATCTGATTGTTCTAAAATATTAAACGCTTTATGGTGATCCATTGCAGCAGTTTTTGTTTTGCGCTTTGATTCACTAGATTCATAACGAAGTAAGTGGGGCTCAACTCTACTCTGTAATATTCCTCCGGTACCAATAGTAATAATTCTATTAATACCTGCTTTTTTCATAGAATCTATTATTAAAGGCATACTTTCTGAAAGTGTGCTAGCATCATCAGTATTCAATGCGCTTATTACAACATCTTGACCATCCATTGCTTTTGATAAATCTTCCTGATTTAAAACATTTCCCTTTAAAACTGTTAAATCTTCATTAGTAATTGTAACCTTTTCTGGACTTCTAACTAAAATAGTTACTTTATGTTCATCCATTAGGGAAAAATTTAAAATTGCATTTCCAACTCGTCCTGTTGCTCCTAAGATTAAAATATTCATAGTAGAACCCTCCTCTTGATCAAATTCAATTATACACTAGTCTAAAATCTCTTGATATAATTTAGACATTTTAGTAGATTAAAGAAATATAATTAATAGACATATAGTATCGGAGGTTGGTAACAATGGTTATGACAAAGACAGTAGCTAATATACTACTTTTATTAACATCAGTTTTTTGGGG
>JARDZI010000380.1 GCA_029240935.1 Clostridiales bacterium | reverse complement strand
CCTTTTAGCTGTCCGTTGCTTCCCTCCTCATTTGTACTTGCTATGATATTCCACTTCTTCTTATCCTGCTTCTGTATATATACTCTCTCCTGGGGCTTTCCAATAACATTTCCCTGAACTGCTCTATATTCTCCATCCTGTATTGTTACAGTGGTAGGAGCATTATCCTTAACATTATATATGAATGTAGAAACTTCACTATCCCTCATACCTGTCCTTATTGCAATTGCTTTTATTTTAGTACTTTTATATATTACAATAGGATTTACAAATTCTGTGCTTCCCTTTGTTGGAGTCCTCCCATCAGTTGTGAAGTATACCTTTGCACCACTGGTTGGGCTATATAGTATTACTTGAGTCCCTTTGACAACGTCACCTGAGTCAGGCAAGGCAACTGGCTTTGATACTTGCTTTATTGGAATTTCCTCCTTAACAGTGTATATAAATGTAGATACTTCACTATCACTCATGCCAGACTTTATTGCTATTGCCTTTATTTTTGTGGTTCTGTTTATAACAATAGGATTTACAAACTCTGTACTGCCTCTTGTTGGAGTTGTTCCATCAATTGTGAAGTATACCTTTGCGCCACTGGTTGGGCTGTACAATATTACTTGAGTTCCTTTTCCAACCTCACCTGGTTCAGGGAGAGCAACCGGTTTTAATACCTGCTTTATTCCATTTATATTAACCCTTGAGGTCAGTGTATATTCTCCATTCCATCCCCTCTCGTTTAATGTAATTGTTCCATACCCATTCTTATAAACCAGGTTTCCTACTAGTCTTATCCTTGCTTTGCTGGATTGTGTATCCAATACATTTGGCAATTGGACCCTTAATCCTGTAAAATCTCCCCCAAGAGAAATATCATTAATATTAAAGTCCCTCCTAAAGTTTCCATATCCCCTGATTTCAAGCTGGAATACATCATCAAAGCTTCTATCTTCATATACTCTGTCTGGGGAGGCTATCAGCTTATTTACAATCACATTAAAGCTTTCTGTGGTGGACTCATAGCCATTTCTGCTGGCTCCTATTGTTATTGTTGCTGCTCCAGCATCTAATCCCTTTACAATCAGCTTTCTATCCCTAAGCTCAACTGTTGCAACATTTTTGTTGCTTGAATATGCAGTTAGTGTTGTACTTTCTGGTGTGGAATAGATAGTAACTGTCCCTTGTTTTCCCTCCTCCATGCTCATGTCTTGTATTTCTCTTATGGATACTCTATTAATAACTGGGTTTGGTATTTGGAAGGAAAAATCCTTTCCATCTAAATATAGTTTATACCACTGTCCATATGACATTGCTTCAGTTACAAGCTGAATTACCCTTCTATCCTGGGACAGGCTAAGTGTGTGAATTCTAACTGGTATATTGTTGTTTCCTATAATATTAAATCTGGATATATCAGGTGCGTAATCAATTGCATCCCTTAAAATTACGTTTACAAAAGTCTCATTTAATGCAGTAACTGTATATAGACTCAATGTCCTTGGACTTACAATTAGCCTTAATAAAGCCTTTTTATCCGTGTCCTCCACATTTCCACTAATTGAATAGCTACCAGGAATTGATGTGTCTACGTTTTCCCAGTTAACCCTAAGACTTCTTTCTGTGCTATCCTTCATTACAGCCCTTACAGTTTGAGGTAATTGGGGAACATTCCCCTGTGTTACGTTTACATCTCCAATAGGCATTATATAATCCACTTCTGCTCCCCTTGGCTTCACTAAGAAAGCAACTGACTCCATATAGCTGTCACAGTTCATCCCCCTAAGTGCTGTTTTATTATTTGGTATTCCAAGTCTTTTTACCAGGACGGTAATTCTGTAATAACCTGGCTCAAATATTGGCCACCCCAATGTGAATACTGTATTTCCATTGGGCTGCCACTTAGTGTAGTAGCGATTTGGGTATCCATTCTCTGCATTCCAAAGATCATAATATGTTTTTTTCGAATCATCCCAAAGTATTACTCTGTACTCAACCCTTCCTCCATAATTAGGTGCATAAATATCAAATCGAATTCTATCTCCAGCAAAGTATTCGGTTGCAGGGGCACTGGCATATTTTATCTCAGGTATTTGGTGCTGTACTTTTGCAGCTTTTACAGGCATATTTGTAAAAAAAGTAATCATTAGTAACATAGATGATAGTGCTAGGCACAAAGCCTTTTTCCATTTCATCACAGTAAATCCTCCCTTAACAATAAAATTTTGTGATGTGAGTTATAACTATTTATTAGATTACCTAGGTCACATTTTAGTTCCATTATTTTCCATAATATAAAAATTCATCTCCACAAAAAAACCAACCCGTAGTGTCAGGCTTCAACGCTTGCTTTGGGCATTCTCACATACCACGAACATTATCATCAATCACTGTAGCGTCAGCTGCCCACAGCTGACCTCGTGTAAGGCTCAAACCCAGTTCAGCTGTGGGCGGCTGATGCTACAAGGTTTTGATGTATGTATATACTCCAACCTGTGGAGTTTCCTATTAATGACAACTCTATTTCATCGGCTTTTGCTGGTGTTCAGCTTGAAAATTAATATGTCTCTCATTTTATTGTATGTTTTATATTGGTATATATGGTAATAATTGTTTACTAATTGTGATTTTTAATATATAATTTATCTATACATGTTCTACTTTAATCTGTATTCATAAGAGTATATTTAATCTATACTTTACCCAAAAAATTCCACCTACCCACCAACACACCCGTAGTGGCAGGCTTCTGTGCCTGCAAAGATGCAGAACCATGCACCTGCAATATCCCCTAACAGAGTTGCCCGCCTTTTCGATATTACAGGGGTTTTTAGCTGTTATTGTGATAGATTTAATCAGGCGTGGAAGCCTGCCACTACGATACGGGACGAGAGGAGATAAGAGGATGGGTTGGGGTTAAATCTTTTATGGGTTCTATACATTTAAATATATTCAACACAAAAAATTTAGGGGGTGTTACTCAAGAAAAATACACACTTGTAAAACACAAAAACTTTAAAAAGGAGGCACATTTTTTATGAAAAAAGTAATGTCCTTAATCCTATCACTACTCATGATGTTCTCAATTGCAACATCAGCACTGGCAGCTCCTTCTACTTCTAAGGAAGTGCTGCAGCAAAGCAATGAGCAAAGACCTGCCCCTAGTAGAGTAAACAAGCTTAAGGCAGATGATAGAGCAGAGGGGCTTAAAGACAATGATCAAGTTAGAGTTATTGTAGAACTTAAAGGAAAGCCAGCTATAGAGTATGCAACAGAAAGAGGGGTAAAGGTAACTCAGCTTGAAGGAAATTTTTTGCAATCCATAACAGACGGAATTGCAAATGAGCAAAACAGAGTAAAACAGGAAATAACAGCTAAGAAAA
>JARDZI010000379.1 GCA_029240935.1 Clostridiales bacterium | reverse complement strand
CTTTTTATCCTGAACATTCGATTTAAATTTATTTTCTGCTAATAAATCTATTGAAGGATATTTATACTCTATTTTTTTTACTTCACTTTGATTTTTATTTATTTCTTCAACTATTTCATTTGGAGCATTTGTGTTTACATAATCCCTTTTATGTTCACTAGCCTTATTCTTTACCTGATCTGAAACCTCTTCTTCCTCTTTATCTTTATCTGTATCCTCCTCTTTATTCTCATCCCTCTTCAAAAAATCCAATATTTTGATTTTCTTATCGATTTTTTCAATGTTATTTTCAAAATCTATTTTATCTTGTGATTCTTCAATAATATTCTTTTGATTTATTTTAATAATTTCTTTATTGTTATCCTTATTTTTATCTTTTAATTTGCTTGCTTTGTACTTTTGAATAATCCTTTCAAAAGTCTCACCAAGTGATACTTCAGTTGAAACTATTAACAATATGATAGCAATACAAACCAGTATTATATATGTTCCTGTTCTCCCAAGTATATATAATAGTGGTATATTTATTATTTCTGAAAAAATACCTCCTCCTCTTGATTCTAATCCTAATAAATAGGCTTTATTCAATCTTTTCATAAAATCAAGTTCCCGATTTATGTATGTATAATTAACTTGAAGTAATAATAGTACATCATAAACAAAAACACAAATTGCCCAAAATTTCATCCTAATTTTTATTTTACCCCTGTTAACAATTAAAGCAAAACCAATTAAAAGAAATAGAATTGGAAAAACATATGCTCCAATGCCAAATATTCCATAAAAAAAATCTCTAAACATATTTCCAGCGATCCCTGAAGGCTTCACATATATGCTAATACCTATAAGAAGAGATAGTCCTATGATTATAATACCATATACTTCACTTTTAACATTCTTACCTGATGTGCTATTTTTACTTTTCTTTTTCTTTGTCATTTTTATCACCTAATAATATATTCTATATTTATATTTTTTTCCCTGCATTCATTAAAGAATGAGTAGATTAAACACCTATTAATTATATCACATCAATGCTATAAAAACAAAAGCAAATGCAATTACTGCATTTGCTTTTGCTCTTGTTCGATTAACTCTCTAAGCTTTTTTAATGCATGACTTATGCCACCAATTGAATCAATAAGTTTAATATCTACAGCCTGTTGACCAATTAGAATTGTACCCATGTCATTTAACAATTCATCCGTTTGGACCATTAATTCATTATATTTGTCACTTGACACTCCAGAATTTCTAATCACAAAGTTGCTAATTCTTTCTTGCATCTTTTTAAAATATTCAAAAGTCTGTGGAACGCCAACAACAAGACCTGTCATTCTAATTGGATGCACTATCATGGTTGCAGTTGGTGAAATAAATGAAAATTTAGTTGATACTGCTAATGGCACTCCAATACTATGCCCTCCGCCAATAACTAATGATACAGTTGGCTTAGATAAACTATTGATCATTTCTGCAATCGCTAATCCTGCTTCTACATCACCGCCTACAGTATTTAATAATACCAATAATCCTTTTATATCAGGGTTTTCTTCAATACTAACCAATTGAGGTATCACATGCTCATACCTTGTAGCCTTTGTTTGAGGAGGTAATACCATATGGCCTTCAATTTGTCCAATAATATTTAGAGTATAAATATCAGATTTATGACCTGGCAGTTCAGTATTACCTAACTCCTTTAAATTTTGCAACTCCCTGTTGTTTTCTATATTGTTTTCTTTGGGATTATCGTTTATTTCAATATTGACCTTCTTAGCTTCCTTATCATTATTCTTCCTTGGCATATACGCTTTTCCTCCTTAAATTATCATCCCTCAACACTACAATAGTTGCTTATTTATTATCTTTTCCATTTATTAAAATAATAAACTTAGATTTAAAAATCTTTTCTATTATAGATTAATGATGCTATAAAAGCACATTTTAGTAAGGATGCGTCTTAAGGTGACAGCCTCATCAGATATCAGATTTACAAATCTGATATCTGATGAGGCTGTCACCAATGGGATAGAATTGCAGCGGCTGACGCTACAAAACGCATCAACGTATTGATGTGTTTTCGACGCATTTCCTCACATTTGTGCATTTACAAATTAATTTCACCCTCTCACATCCCAAATGCCCTATGAAGCACATTTATAGCTTTTCCTGTATCCTCTTCATTTACAAGACACCATATTGTAGTATGTGAATCAGCGGTCTGAAGTACTTCAATATGATTTTGTTCTAAAACCATTAGTATTTTTGCCATAACACCTGGTATTCCTCTCATTCCATTACCAATTACTGCAACTTTACAACAATTATTAATAATTGAATAATCAATGTTTAATTCCTGAAGAATTTTCTCTGCTTTTTTTCCATCAGCTCCATCCACTGTAAAAACTTTATATCTGGGGAATACATTAATAAGATCTATACTTAAGCCATTTTCAGCTAGCTTAATGAACAGATCATTACTCCCCATCTTATTTATGGTCACACTTATCTGTATTCTATTTGACATATGGGTAATACCAGTTACAATTCTATTTGAAGTATTCTTTGCTGCAGTAATTATGGTTCCAGGAGCATTTGTCATTGTATTTTTAATAATAAGGGGAACATTCCCTCTCATTGCATATTCAATCGCTCTAGGATGTATTACCTTCGCTCCTTGATCCGCAAACTGAAACACCTCATCATAGCTTATTTTGTCAATAACCTTTGCTTCTGAAACAATTCTCGGATCTGCAGTCATAATACCATCAACATCTGTATAAATCTCAATAAAATCCGCCTTTAAAGCTTCACCTAAAACTGAGCCAGTTACATCGCTGCCACCTCTACCAATTGTTGTGATATCTCCACCTTCAGTCACCCCTTGAAAACCTGCAACTACAGGAATAATTCCATCTTTTATCAAATCCAAAATCTTTTTAGTCTCAACTTTTATTATATCAGCATCGCTATAATCATTATTTGTAATAATTCCTGCCTGTCCACCTGTCAATACTTTAACCTTAAGCTTCCTCTTTTCAAGTGTTTCTCCGATTACTACAGCAGATATTATTTCACCACAACTCATTAATAAGTCCATTTCTCTTTTACTTACATGACTTTCACTGTTATTTATTAATGAGAGAAGAGTATCAGTTGCATATGGATCTCCCTTTCTTCCTATGGCTGATACCACAACCACAGGGCTGTAGCCTTTACTAATAGCATCTATTATTTTATCTGCTACCATTTCTCTCCTTTGTTGAGTTGCAACAGATGTACCTCCAAATTTTTGAATAATAATATTCATTAAAAAGCCCCCTTTAAAGCTGTTAAGTCTATATAATATTCTAACTAATATTATATTATACAACTATATTA
>JARDZI010000378.1 GCA_029240935.1 Clostridiales bacterium | reverse complement strand
GTCTGCAATACCAATGCAATTTCGAGAAAGAACAACACAATCAATGAGGGAATTAAATGTGGTATTACATTCTGCACCGCTATTTCCAGTCTACTTTTGCCTATGGCGATTTCGCCCTCTATGAAATCCTGGTTCAATATTTCATTTACTTTTTCCATAAGTACATAAGCCAGTTTGCTCCAACCAAACAAGGTCAACAATCAGGCCATTATCAGTTTGCCATCTTTCAAAAAATCCATAAATAATTCCAAACGCGAAAGCATTATTACTATAATTATCAAGGGAAAAGCGCTAAATATTATATTAAACTGTTTTATAAACCATATGGAAAACTTATTCTTATATGCTGCTGATATAGCCAAGGGCAATGCTATTAAAAGTCTGCCGATAGCTGAAAGTATTGCAATGGCCATTGTAATTTTACAGCCGTATATTATTAGACTTTTTACATCTCTTCCTAAGTGATCAGTCCCCCAGGGGTATTCCTTACCCGGTGGAATCGGTGGTATTACAAAGCTGGATTGTCCGTTTGTTTCAGAATTAAACTCCAGCCTTTGTTTTCCATAAGGATCGGCAGTACCAATAGCATCAGGATTTGTACTAGCTATTATTATAAGTATAAGTAATATGCTCCCTATAAATAGTGGAAAGTTAAGTCTTTTTAAAAAACTTAATTTTATCATAAAGAATCCTCCTTTAGAGGTACAAGGGCAACCTTTTTCATAAGCTGGAATAAAGTATCAAGCACAAAATAAATTACACCTATTACAATAATAGTGACAATTATAGTATTGTTGTCATAGTTTCTAAATGAGTTCATCATCATATATGTGATTCCAGGATAAGAAAACATATATTCAACAATCATCATGTTGGTAATTATTAATGCTGTTATATTAGATAAGCTTTCAAAAATTATTCCTATTGCATTTCTCATTACATGATTCCAAAGTATTCTTCTGCTAGAACAACCTTTTCCTAATGCTGCCTTAATGTACTCTTTGTCGTAGCAGCTTTCAATGCTCATAGCAGTCACTCTTGCAATATAACAGGCTGGCAATATTGCCAAGGCCACAATTGGAAGTATTTCATGATGCCATGTGCCTGCTCCAGCTACCTTGAATATTCTAACACCATGCTGATTAAGCCATACTGCTAAGGCTTGCAGCATTGCTACTATTAATACATCAGGCAATGAAATCGGTATTATGGTTAAAAGAATTTTAAGACTTGAATCCTTGCTTTTACCTCTTCTACTGTCAAATATTCCTTTGAATATTCCCAGTACGATTGCAACAATTAAACCTCCTACAAGGATCTTCATAGATTTCGAGACACTAGCTTTAACTAATTCAGCTGTCTCCTTACCATTTGATGTAGTTTTAAAATCACCGCGGACTATAGAAACAAATTTATCATTTACACCCTTAAATACATTTTTTATAGGGTATGTTGCTGTCCATTTGCCTTCAACATTCTTAATTGTATAATTTCTGGGTATTGTACAAATAAAAACAGTAGCATAAATAAAAATGCAAAATATAAGAATGGTTGCTATAGCTTTTTTTGAAATATCGATAAATAGCTTACTCATACAACTACCCCCTAACCATTTCATAATAATCAAGAAGATGACATGCAACCTTATGATCTTTGTCTGTGACCTTTAAAAAAGGTGCTTTGTTTCTACATATTTCCATAGCATGTTCACATCTTGGATGAAATGCACATCCTGTAGGTGTGTTTATCGGACTTGGCACTTCCCCTTTTACAAAGGATCTGTCTCTGTCGATAAATGGATCTGGTATAGGAGCTGAAGACAGTAAAATCTTTGTATAGGGATGCTGAGGATTACTATATATATCTTCAACATCACCGATTTCTACGATTCTGCCTAGGTACATTACCCCAACCTTTTTTGACATATGCCTAATTACATTAAGCCCATGAGCAATAAAAAGGTAAGATACCTTAAGCTCAGTTTGCAAATCAGTAAGCAAATTTAATATTTGTGATTGGACTGATACGTCTAAGGCAGATACCGGCTCATCGCATATTATAAACTTTGGCTTTGTAGCTATTGCTCTTGCAATGCCTATTCTTTGCCTTTGACCACCGCTGAATTCGTGAGGAAACTTTCGTAAATCTTTTTCACTAAGTCCTACTAAATGTATTAGTCTTTTTACTTCTTTTTCATATTGGTATTTATGTACCACCTTATGTATACTTAGAGGTTCTGATAATATGTCTGATATTGTCATTTTAGGGTCTAGTGCAGAATATGGATTTTGAAAAACTACCTGTATATCCTTTCGAATTTTTCTTAATTCTTTATCCGAAATCTGATTGATGTTTTTTTCTTCAAGGAAAATATCACCAGAAGTAGGCTTTATTAGACGAAGTATGAGTCTTCCTGTGGTGGATTTGCCACATCCGCTTTCACCAACCAAGCCTAGGGTCTCCCCCTCTAGAACATCGAAGGATACTCCATTAACAGCTTTAACATAATCAACCTTTGTTCCCAGTTTTGAAGTAACCTTAAAATGCTTGGTCAAATCTCTTACTTCAATAATCTTATTCAATCCTTCACCCCCTCGACAAAATATTATCAGAAAATAATGAATTTTCTATGTTGTTTAATCTTGGAAATGTTAAATAATTGTGAAATTTTGGCGAATATTTTTTAACACCCAACTTGTCCTGCTTTCAATGTATAAAAAAAGCGGCTTTCGCCGCCTCTTTATTGCCTTAAACTTGCACCTACTTGATTTGCTAAGGAATTAAGTATTTTATTGTGTACCTTAGCAATTTCTTCTTCAGTAAGTGTTTTCTCATCAGATCTATAAGTAATAGCATATGCCATACTCTTGTAACCCTTCTCAATTTGACTGCCTCTGTATATATCGAAGAGCTTTACATCTTCTATAGTCTTTCCACCTTTATTCCTGATGATTTCTTCTATTTGCCCCGCTGTAATCTCTTCATCAACTACTACTGCTATATCTCTGCTTACTGAAGGATATTTTGGCAATGCTCTATATATAATTTCCGGATTGCTTTGAATAGCCATTTCATCAAAGTTTAACTCTGCTATATATACTCTTACTGGTACATCATAATTGTCAAGCATATCTGGGTGAGCTTCGCCCAACCAACCTATTCTCTTGTTATTTATGATCAACTCTGCAGTACGACCAGGATGCATGCTGTCATTATTGGAGGATAATATCCTATAGTTTTTAATATTAAATTCCTCCATTAAATTCTCCACTATTCCCTTTAAATCAAAGAAATCTGCATTTCCGTACATTCCCAGGGTAAGTACTTCACGTTCCTCAGCCAATTCTGTCAAAGGCAGTGTTTCTGCAATATAAACCTTTGATAGCTC
>JARDZI010000377.1 GCA_029240935.1 Clostridiales bacterium | reverse complement strand
CTCCATATGATCCTTCTGAATCTTTCATCTGTAGAATTCCTAATCTTTCTCTCAAAGCTACTACCACAGTGTCCGCAAATATCCCTACCTGCAAAGTGATTATCAACCGAGGAATAGTCTAATATGCAATGTTGTATCTTTCAGCAAAGCTCTTCTTCACTCCATTTCTAACTGAACCGCTTCCCACTTCTCCTTATCAATTATCAGCGGATGGATTTCTTCAACGTAATAAGGGGCCTCCCCGTTGTTTTCTTTGTTAGGAAATCCACTGTGTATGCCTTTTGGAGTGCTGCATCTCCCTTGTACTTTTCATTGCTAAGCATTTTCCTTATGCTGCTCTAGTACCATTTAGCTTTTCCGTTCCAGTCAAAAATTCCCTTTTCTTCAACTTCACTCATTTTGTTTGATTGCTCACGTTTCTTTGTGTTGGTTCCTGAAATAGCTTCGTCTGCATAAATCCCTGCCATTTCATAATCTAGGTGGTTGGTGATACAAGTGGTGGGTATCGGGTCAGTAGGTAAACCTTCTACTCCAACACCAAAGAGCAACTTTAAAATTATAATAAAAGCTCATAATCTCGGAGATCCTTTTGGAGCAAGAAGGCTTGGCTTAACCGCACCTAATGGGAACTACGGAATCCACGGAACAAGTAATCCAAATTCAATTGGAAAAGCAGTCTCAAATGGATGCGTAAGAACCTACAATAATAATATAGTAGGGCTTTATTATTTACTTCCTGTAGGGACAACTATGAGGATTATATAATAATCAAACTCCTCCTTATTTAACTAAGAATAAGAAGGAGTTTGATTTTTTAAATACTTTAGCAGAACATATTAAATATTTTTCATTTATGAGCATAATCTGATCAGCAGAAATAATGAAATTGTCACCATTCTACTTATAGATAAAGGGATTGTTAATGCTAACAGTCCCTTTATCTATTAAAAATGAGTTTCATCTATATCAATTTTGGATAAAGCTTCATTGATACTAGCTAATTCTTCCTTTGTTAATCGAACATTAGCTGCACCTAAATTTTCTTCTAATCGATGTAATTTTGTTGTACCAGGAATTGGAACAATATAAGGTTTTTGAGCCAACTCCCAGGCCAGAACAGTCTGTGCTGATGTGACATTTTTACCCTCAGCGATTTCTGCAATAAAATCTAATAATGCTTGATTGCGATCAATTACCTCAGGCTTAAATCTTCCCATGAAGTTTCTAAAATCACCTTCTTGATACTTTGTATCTTTACTATATTTTCCGCTTAAGAAGCCATTCCCTAATGGACTGTAAGCAACAAATCCAATCTCCAGTTCTTCACAGACATTAAACAACTCTTTCTCAGGTTCACGCCACATCATTGAATATTGGTTTTCAATCGCTGTAACAGGGCAAACAGCATGAGCACGTCTCATATAATCTATTGGTGCATTTGATAATCCCCAGTGTTTGATTTTACCTTCAGATATTAATTGTTTCACTATTCCTGCAACAATTTCCGGTTCTACTTTAGGATCAATACGGTGTTGATAGTATAAGTCAACACAATCTACTTTTAACCGTCTTAAAGATCCTTCTAATTGCTTTCTAATGGATTCTGGCCTGCTATCCAACACATGAATTAGTTTTCCTTTCTTTTGTTCAGTTCCAGTAATCCCAAATTTAGTAGCAATAACAACCTTTCCTTTATAAGGCTTCAGTGCCTCACCTACTATTTCTTCATTTGCATGACCATAAACAACAGCTGTATCAAAAAAATCACAACCCAATTCTACTGCTCTTTGAATGAGTTTAATCATCTCTTGACGATCTGCTGATGGGCCATACGCATGATCCATCCCCATACATCCAAGGCCAATTTGGGAAACCTCAAGACCACTATTTCCCAATTTACGTTTATTCATTTTAACCACCTCTCTATTTACTTAAGTAGTTAGACTAATTTGCTTTTTCCAAGTCAGATTCCCACCATGAAGAAGGATGGCTATTTAAATCTGAATCTAATTGAACAGTTTCCCCAATCTTAGGAGCGATTAGGTTAACTCCTGCTTTTTTCGCCTCTACTAATGCACGTTCTATGGGTTCTTTCCAACCATGATTAGCTAATGTAAATGCTCCCCAATGAATTAGTATCATACTATTGCCATTTACATCTAAATTTGCTTGTACAGATTGTTCTGGTATCATATGAATATCTGCCCAACGCTGATCATATTGTCCGCCTTCAATTAAGGTGATGTCAAAAGGTCCGTATTTCTTTCCGATTTCCTTAAAGTGCGGTCCGTATCCACCATCTCCGCTAGTATATAAGTGTGTATTTTTCCCAAGAATAATCCAGCCACCCCATAAGGTCGTGTCTCGATTGAAAATTCCCCTTCCAGAGAAATGTCTTGATGGCATAAATGCGATGGTTAAATCCTGGTACTTCATTTCGTCCCACCAATTAAGTTCTGTAATTTTTTCCTTTGGAATACCCCATCGAATCAGATGAGCACTTACTCCAAGAGGAACAAAAAAATGAGATACTTTGCTCTTCAGCTTTATAATTGATTTATAGTCTAAGTGATCATAGTGATCGTGGGTTATAAAGACAGCATCAATAGGAGGCATTTCATCGATAATATTAGACATATCTTCGCTATATTTATACCTTCTAGGTCCTGCAAATGAAACTGGAGAGGCAATAGAACCGAGCATAGGATCTATTATTATCTTCTTATTATCCATACTAAGCAGAAAAGAAGAGTGCCCGAGCCAAGTCAAACTATCTTTTTCACTTTTAATTTTATTCCAATCAATCAAATCAACAGAGATTTGAGCATCGGGATTGCGGTCTTTAGCACTTGCTTCAGAATTCTTAATCTGCGATGAGGAATTTGATGAACTGCTGAACATGCTTGTAGGAATTGCATTAACAAATTTTCCATCAACGTAATTATCAAAATGTTTGTAACCTTCTTTTTGTGCACTAGTTGGATTTCCTCCGAAAGATGGAGCCAAATTTATAAACGATGTAACACCAACACATATGAGTATTAAAAAAGTCAGCAAATATAATATCATCTTTTTTAGGATTCTCCCTTTATTATTCAAACTTAATACTTTTATACCCATCTTATATACCTTCTACTTTCCTAATCAATTTGAATATTCCTTCCCCTTTTAACTACAGTATTCTTGACAGTTCATTTAATTTAGCATCCAACTCTTGTGATTTGGATAGTGTTCTATCATTACTTATCCCATACACCTCTATAAATAAATGCAGTTCTTCCTTTAGGCGATTTATTTGATGGTTAAGTTTAATTAACTTTACCTGAGTATTAATACCAAATTCGCTAAAACTACCTGGAAAACTCTTAGTCTCTTTCTTCATATCCATCATTTTT
>JARDZI010000376.1 GCA_029240935.1 Clostridiales bacterium | reverse complement strand
TATATCTCCTATATTGATAGCTGTTAGTGTAGACAACCTTACTCCTGTACCAATCAGAAAATTGATGACTACCCAATCCCTATATTCAGTAAAAGAGCACTTCTTGATATCAGGTTTAACTAGGAGAATTTTAATCTCATCATCTGTATATGTCTCTTTAATAATTTCTTCCTGCTTAACTAGATTGATCTTAAATGGTTTTATGTATCCTCTCTCAATGCACCAATATGTGAAGGCTCTAACCCCTCTAAGCCTGGTGTTGATGGATACATTCTTTATGCCGGAGGCCTTTAGGCTCATTGTATATTCCTCTATAATGCTCTTGTTTACTATATTGAGTTTAAAATCGACATTAGATATAAACCTTGAGAAGAATTGCAATGTTTCCTCATAAAACTCTATAGTTCTTTGAGATAGATTGCTCAAACTACAATATCTTATAAATTCAGTTAATGTATCATTAAATGTACGATTTGCATCATTTGTGTTTATCTTAATTCTTTTCATTAATGATTCCTCCTTTAATTAGTGAATAACAAAAGACACTGATAATTATAAAATTACCAGTGTCTATCTATTCTTATATTCATGTATTTACCTGTATATCTGATTCGACTATTTTATCAAGAAAATCAGATGTACTAGAATAGTAAAAGGCGGTAGTAGCGAAGCGGCTAGAGTAGCCACCTCAATACATACCGTCATCTGGTGCGCCAGAGAGGACTCGAACCTCCGACCAACTGATTCGTAGTCAGCTACTCTATCCACTGAGCTACTAGCGCATATATAATTTTAGGTGCCAATTACGGCGCCTCATTAACATAACTATCTTATCATAGAGAAGGTGAAAATGCAAATTGATTTAATAGGTAATACTGTGGAATAGAGGGATTGGCAACTACTTTAACCTCTCCCTCATAGGCTTCATATAGCTCTTTGGCAGCTCATATTTATCTCTTAATCTGTTCACCATTTCATACAATTTGTTCTTGTATTCCTTATCAGCACCACCTGTTTTATAAAGACTGATAAACTCATTATATCTATCAGGAAAATCTCTTTTAAAGAATTCCAGGAAGTGACTACGAGTTTTTCCTCTTAAATAAAGAGTTCCAGGCAGAACATAATCTACACCACAATCCTTGGCTCTTGAAAATAGTCCATCGAAATTGCTTTCATTATCAGTTAACAATGGAATTATAGGCATAAGATGAAATCCTATGCTTGCATTGGTTTTTCTGAATTCCTTTAATACTTTAAATCTCTCTTCAGTAGGTGCAGAGCCTGGCTCTATCTTTTCTCTAATATTCTCATCTATAGTTGTTATAGTCTCTGCAATATTTATATAGGTTATATGGGACAATTCATCAATAAGCTCAAAGTCTCGTAGTACCAGAGTAGATTTAGTAGAAATTATTGCTGGAGTCTTATACTTAATAAGCAGCTTCAATACTTCAGGCATGATTTTATAATTTTCCTCTGCAGGCTGATAGCTGTCTGTTACTCCTCCAATGTTTACAACTTCCCTCTTCCAGCCATCTGTCTTTAGCTGCTTCTCAAGCTCATCTACAATATTGGTTTTAATATATATATCCTTAAAGAACTCCTCAGAACCTAAATAATTATGGGAATACATTGCATAACAGTACTGGCAGCCATGCTGGCAACCCCTGTATATATTAAGGTCCCAACCATAGGGAATCTTTCGCTTTAGCTCTGTCAGAGCACTTTGAACCATCATTTCCTTATAGGTTATTTCACATTCCATTTTAAGCACCTCAACTATCTAATGATTAAGAGCTTCCTCTCCAATAACAAACCCTCCAAATCTTCTGAATGGAAAAACTATAAATCTTGCCTTGCCCTTTATGTCCTTGCCATCTATGTATGGGTTCTCCCATTTTCTTGCGTCATCTGAGATTGATCTATAGTCTCCAAAAAATAGATACTTATCCTCTCCAACAGTAAAGCTTTTCTTTAAATCTTCAGGGTAAACAACATATGGTTCATCAACTTTTTCTCCATTAATAAAAAGCTGTCCACCTTCTACTACCTCAACCTTGTCTCCTGGAAGGCCTATGAGCCTTTTTATTAATGTATCCTCAAGCTCTTTAGAATAAAAAACGACTATATCTCCCCTTTTTAACTTCCTCCTGTCATGAATCCTGGTTACAACAATTCTATCATTTACTTTTATTGTTGGAACCATTGATTCAGATGGAATTGTAACTGTAAAAAACCAAAATTTATTTATCAATAGGGCAAGTACTATCGCAAAAAGAATTGGGGCTACCCAGTCTAGAAATATTTTTTTAGCATTCATTTTAATCCTCCAATATTATTGTTATATTTTTTTATTGTCCATTATTTATTATAAGTTAAAAATATCCATTATACTATAGTTATTTAACATATGACAACTAAAACAATTATAATTATTCTATCCCTTGTTCATCCTTCGTTCAAATGTAATAATTATATTAATAATACAAGCAGCCAGTAAATTATTTAGGAGTGATTATTTTGGATATTGCAAAGTGGATTGATGAAAATTTAAAACCAGAATCCTGTACTTCTGACAAGTTCATATATAACGATTTGGACTCCCAATCATGCTACAGTCTTCCGGTTATATATGTACCATTTGACTCATCTAATAAGTCCCATTGGGCAGATAGGGGTTGCCTCTATGATTTTCTGTATTCAGTAAATGGAGAAGGGAAAAAGATACTTGATTTTGGTCCTGGGGATGGATGGCCTTCATTGATAATTGCGCCCTTTGTAGAAGAAGTAATAGGACTTGACTCTTCACCAAGGCGTGTGGAGGTTTGTAGTGAAAATGCAAAAAGACTTAACATTTCAAATGCCAGATTCCTAAGTTATGTACCAGGAACTAATGTCCCCTTTGAAGATAATACCTTTGATGGTATTGTTGCTTCCTCATCCATAGAACAGACTCCAAATCCAAGGGAGATCATAAAGGAATTGTACAGGGTGCTAAAACCAGGTGGAAAGCTTAGAGTTTTCTATGAGGCTCTTAATGAATATAAGGATGGAGAGGAAAATGACATTTGGATTAATCCTATTGATGATAATAGCTGCATGCTAATTATATACTTTAGAAATATTGAGGAGGAGTATGCAGATCAGTATGCTCTGACACTTAATATTAGCAGTGAAAATTTAACTGAAATTCTTTCTTCAAATGGTAAACCATCATATAGAGATATAACAATAGAATTCTTAGAGAATATTAAGGCAAAAATTACTTCATCAAGGATATGTAGAACAATTCACCCCACCGGGAAAACATATTCAGCATGGATGAGGTCAGCAGGCTTTAAGGAAGTTCATCCAACCCACAGTGGTCGAGTTGTTGCAGGAAGGCTTTATGACAC
>JARDZI010000375.1 GCA_029240935.1 Clostridiales bacterium | reverse complement strand
GGTTCAGAATTTTTATGTGTGCCTCCCCCGTGATAAATGAAAGTCAGGATGACACTGACGCTTGTATTGACTTTCATAGCAATGACAATATGGATATTTTATAGCAATAATGTGCGTATTTTTTATGAGAAAAATTATTTTCAGACAGCCTTTTTTTTAATAAAATATTCAGAATATTTAAAATACGTATTGAAAGAAAATTCCTTCAATGCTATAATCAATTGTAGGATGTCACATGTCAGACAAGTGAGGATGATACGGGTGAAAATTAAAAATGATACAATTGCACTAAGTAGACTAGCAAAGCAGAGTATTATTGAATTTATTAAGGAAGAAAGAATACAACCAGATGAACAACTTCCCTCAGAAGCTCTCTTAATGGATATGATGGGAGTTAGCAGGTACACAGTAAGAGAAGCATTAGCTTTATTAGAACAGGACAAAATAATTTATAAGGTACAGGGAAAGGGAACATTTGTTAAGAAGGTTCCTGTAAAAATCGAAAGTGGACTTGAAAAACTTGAGAGTATTACTGAAATTATAAAGAGCTTTGGTTATAATCCAAATGGTAAATGTCTCAAAATAGAGGAAATCACACCAACTCAAGACATGATTGAAAAGCTTAAATTAAACAAGGAGGATAAGGCAATAACCTTTACAAGAATAAGAACAGCAGATGAAAAAATAGCTGCTTTTTGTGTTGACACAGTTCCCAAGTATTTATTTAAGGATGAGGATATAATAACATTAAATAATTTGTCTATGTTTGAATACTTTTCAAGTAAATTAGGTATTCATATAGAGCATGCTGTAGCAGAAATAATTCCAACCTTTCCAACTAAGGAGATGGTGAAGCTTGCAGATGTAGGAAGCCATGAATTATATATTCTGCTAAGACAGATTCACTATGACAATGATGGAACTCCAGTAATTTACTCAATGGATTATTTTAATCCAGAGGTATTTAAATTTAAGGTAAATAGAATCAGATAAAAAGGATGTGAAACAAATGAATATATTAATAAATAACACCTCCATATTAACTATGAATGGAGAAAATGAAGTTCTTAAGAATGCTTCCATAGCAATTGAAAATGATAGGATCAAGTATATAGGTGAGATACTTGAAGATTTTAAGGCTGATAAAGCAATAGATGGGTCTAAAAAAGTTGTAATGCCAGGAATTATTAATGCCCACACACACATGGCAATGTCATTGTTTAGAAATTATGCAGATGATTTGCCCCTTTGGGAATGGCTATCAGAAAAAATATGGCCGATTGAAGATAAATTAATTGGCGAGGATGTTTACTGGGGTTCAATGTTAAGCCTTATAGAATCTATAAAATCAGGTGTAACATGCTTTTCAGATATGTACTTTTTTATGGATGATACTGCAAAGGCAGCACTTGAATTAGGAATAAGGGCTAGGTTAGCCTGGGGAATGGTTGGAGAGAATGCAGAGGATAATACTAGATTTGATTTAACCAGGAGATTTTATAATGATTGGCAGGGAAAGGGTGATGGAAGAATCACAGTAATGGCTGGACCACATGCACCATATACCTGCAGTCCTGAATATTTGAAAAGGGTTAGTGAGTTTGCTAAGGAAATGAAAATAGGAATACATATACATCTTTCAGAAAGTAAAAAAGAGACAGATGAAAATTATGAGAAATTCGGAAAATCACCAATAAAGCTTGCTTATGATCAAGGAATATTTGATGTACCAACAGCTGCAGCCCACTGCGTACATCTGTCTGATGAGGATATTGATATTCTTGCTAAAAAAGGTGTATCTGTCATATATAACCCAGGAAGCAACCTAAAGCTTGGAAATGGCTTCACTCGAGTTAAGGAGCTCATGGAAAAGGGAGTAAATATTGCACTTGGAACCGATGGAGCATCCAGCAACAACAACGTTAATATGTTTGAGGAAATAAACCTTGCTGCAATAGTTAATAAGGGAGTTAACAAGGAACCAACCTGCATACCAGCAATGACTGCATTAGAAATGGCTACAAAAAATGGTGCAAAGGCACTGGGACTTGATAAGGAAATTGGTTCACTTGAGGTTGGGAAAAAGGCTGACCTAATAATTATTGATCTAAACAAACCTCATTTTTACCCAATTCATGATGTGGTTGCTGCAATGGTATACTCAGCCCAGGCAGCAGACGTTGAAACTGTTATTATAAATGGAAAAATCATTATGGAAAATTATAAAATTCAAAATATTGATTTGGAAAAAGTATATGAAAATGTAGAGAAATCTATAGCTAGACTTCTTGAATAGAGGTGTACACATAAAAAAATATAAACAGGCATTTTCTGATGAAAACCCATTGAAAAGTATATTTAAGATATGCAAATAGAACAGGAGGATAACAATGGCAGAGGTTAGGGCAATCAAATTTGAGGATGGAGTATTAAAGCTAATAGACCAGAGAAAACTCCCGGTAAGCTTTGAAATATTTGAATGTAAGGATTACAGAGAGGTTGATTTTGCAATAAAGGACATGGTGGTAAGAGGTGCACCTGCAATTGGAGTCAGCGCTGCATATGGGGTTTACTTGGCAGCCCTTGAGTATGCTAAGCTCCCAAAGGGAGAATTTCTAGATAAACTAGAAAATGCATGTATGGTTTTGTATAACTCTAGACCAACAGCAGTTAATCTAATGTGGGCAATAAATAAAATGAGAGTATTAATTAATGAAAACAGAGATAAAAGTGTACTTGAGATTTGCGAAATTATCAAAAATGAAGCAGATATAATAGCTGTTGAGGACGTAAAAATAAACAAAAAGATGGCTGAATATGGGAATGAAATAGTTCCTCAAAGGGCTACAATATTGACTCACTGTAACACTGGGGCACTTGCAACAGCTGGCTACGGCACAGCTCTTGGAGTTATTAGACAGGCACACTACTCAGGTAAAAATATATTTGTATATGCAGATGAAACAAGACCGAGACTCCAAGGCGCAAGGCTTACGGCCTGGGAACTTTTACAGGAAAAAATTCCATGCAAGCTAATTCCTGATAATGCTGCTGCAACACTTATCAGGGATGGAAAGATTGACCTAGTAATCGTAGGTGCAGATAGAATTGCACTAAATGGTGACACTGCAAACAAAATTGGAACCTTTATGGTATCAACAATTGCAAAGGTTTACAATGTTCCATTTTATATAGCAGCACCAACCTCAACCATCGATTTTGAAATAGAATCAGGTGAGGAAATAAACATTGAAGAAAGGGACAGCAAGGAAATTACCCATATTGGAGATGTAAGAATCGCACCTGAGGGAATTGAGGTATACAATCCTGCATTTGATGTGACTCCTGGAGAAAATATTGCAGGAATAATCACTGAAAAGGGAATAATAGCAAAACCCTTTAG
>JARDZI010000374.1 GCA_029240935.1 Clostridiales bacterium | reverse complement strand
AGTTATTGCTTTTCCCTCTGATTGCACTACTTTTTCTTCAAAACTGCTTTCTCTATTAGATTCAATGTATTTACTATCAGGTACCCCTAAGCTTACCTTTTCCTTCTTTATAGAAATTTTAATATTTTCCTTATCAAGCTTAAATTCTGTAATACTACTAGTGTCAATTATCTTTATTAGTTCTTTTATTTCCTTTATATCCATAAAGCAACCTCCATACTACCTATTATTATTACCTGGTATTAATCCTAATCTATTATAGCATATTATAAAACCTCATATCAATATAAAACCAGTTATTGGAGCTTTTAATTTTTTGACAAAAAATGAACCCATAACAGGTTCATCTTTGTCTACAATTATCCTTTTCTCTTTGCAATAATATGATACTTTCCTCCTTCATGTCCACCCTTTGTTGATACATTAAATTCATTTTCTTCAAGGACCTTAAAAATCGTGTCATATTGTGATGGTTCACCTGCAGCATCCAGTGTTATTATTAACTCATCTTCCCCACCTAATATACCAAGCATGTCATAAAGCTTATTTGAATCAGAAGGGCCAACTGTATTTCCAAAATTTATTCTATAATCAGACATACCAAACACCTCCTTTATAAAATATAGCTTTAGCTCCTTAACTATAAAATCCTCAAAACTATATCATATTATATTTTTTACTAATAGTAATTAATTATGATGATAAAAATTAGACATGGCTTCCATATATTTATCATTCACAAATCAATTATTTTTTTCATAAAAAAATAGGACCTCTATTAGAGATCCTATCTTCATATGCATCCTATTCTTCTTCTTCCTCTTCCTTATGAGCACTTTCAATGATCTTTTGTGCAACCAGAGCTGGTACTTCATCGTATCTTTCAACCTTCATTGTAAAGCTTCCTCTTGCTTGAGTCATAGATCTTAGGTCCGTAGCATATCTAAATACTTCTGACAAAGGAACCTCAGTAATAACCACCTGCATTCCATCTTGTGGTTCCATACCTAGTACCTTTCCTCTTCTTCTATTCATATCTCCCATTATATCACCCATATATTCATCTGGAACAGTAATTTCCATGTGAACAATTGGTTCTAATATAATTGGGGAAGCTTCCTTTAATCCTTTTTTATATGCCATTGATGCTGCAGTCTTAAATGCCATTTCCGATGAATCAACAGGGTGATATGAGCCATAATGAAGTGTAGCCTTAAGGTTAATTACCGGAAAACCTGCAAGAACTCCCTTTTTCATTGCGTCCCTTAGACCCTTTTCAACTGCTGGTATGTATTGTCTTGGAACAACTCCACCAACAATTGCATCAACAAAAACAAGATCTTCAGTTTCATACTGTGGTTCAAACTTAATATGAACATCTCCATATTGACCATGTCCACCTGACTGCTTCTTGTATTTTGCCTGTATATCAGCCGCTTTTTTTATTGTCTCTCTATATGGAATTTTGGGAAGATCAATAGATACATCTGCACCAAACTTATTCTTTAGCTTATTTGCAATTACTTCAATATGGAGTTCTCCAAGACCTGAAACTATCATTTCAGCATACTCAACATCTCTCGAAATTGAGAAGGTTGGATCCTCTTCACGAAGCTTATGAAGACCACTTGATATTTTATCTTCATCACCCTTTGATTTTGGGAAAACAGCCATAGAAATACATGGCTTTGGAAATTCAAATCCACTATATAAAACTGGGCGCTGAGGTTCACATAATGTATCTCCAGTCATTGTAAACTGAAGTTTTGCTATAGCTCCAATGTCTCCAGCCTGTAATTTTGGAACTGGTATCTGATTTTTTCCCTTCATAACATATAATGTATTAATTTTTTCTGTCTTATCCTGGGTTGAATTATAGAAGGTAGCATCAGAATTAATAGTACCTGATATTACTCTAAACATTGAAAGTCTTCCTATGAATGGGTCTGCAATAGTTTTAAATACTATAGCAGAGAATGGATCATTGTTGTTTGCGTTTCTTTGAACCTTTTCATTATTTTTTGGATTCACGCCTTCATAAGCACCCTTATCAGATGGTGCTGGAAGGTATTTTATTAAATTGTCAAGAAGTGTATGTATTCCTATATTAGCAATTGCTGAACCACAGAATACAGGAGCAATTTCACAGGAGTTAATTCCCTTCCTCAGCCCTGCAATAATTTCCTCATTTGATAGTTCGCCTTCTCCTAGATATTTGTCTAGAAGAGTTTCATCTGTTTCTGCAACGGCTTCCATTAGAAGGTTTCTATATTCGCCAATCATTGATTCTAGATCAGCTGGAATATCACCATCAACCATTGTCTTTGTCTTAGGGTCGTATATTTTTGCCTTCATTTCTATAATGTCAACAACGCCTTTAAACCCTGTTTCCTTTCCAATTGGAATTTGGACTGGAACTACAGAGGTACCAAACTTATTCTTGATTTGTTCTAAAACCTTATCAAAGTTGGAATTTTCTCTGTCAAGCTTGTTGATAAAAAATACTCTTGGAATCTTAAACTTATTAACATAGTTCCATGCCTTTTCTGTGCCTACTTGAAGTCCTGATACTGCACAGGTAGTGATAATTGCAGTATCTACAGCTTTAAGTCCTTGAATTAATTCTCCTACAAAGTCGAAGTAACCTGGGGTGTCGACAAAATATAGCCTGTGATTGTTATACTCACAGGGAGCAACTGCAACAGAAATTGAAATTTGCCTTTTCTTTTCTTCGGGATCATAGTCACAAACTGTGGTACCATCCTCTATCTTACCAACGCGGTCTGTCTCCTTGCAGTTGAAAAGTATGGCTTCTGTTAAACTAGTTTTGCCCGTACCACCGTGGCCTATTATCCCGATGTTTCGGACGTCATCAATCTTATACTCCTTCATATATACTCCCCCTTCGGTCTTATTAGGTTGTTAATTATGCTTAATTTTATAATTCTATAAAAGTTCCAAATTTCCTTTATAAATTATAAAAATATTTTGACAATATACCAGTTAATATTATACCATAATATTCCCATTTAATACATATTTTTTTAGGACATAGTATATTATATTTAATAATTTAATATCTTATTTAATAATTAATGTTTTTTTGTTAGAATGGATATATAATATACATATGTGACTAAGGAGGTGTCTTATGTCGAAGGGTGTTCTTAAAGAAATAAAGGAATGGATATTTTCAATAATAATTGCTGCTATTGTAGCTTTTGTAATAAAAGGCTTTTTAATTGATATTATACAGGTTTCTGGGACTTCAATGCTTCCTAATCTTAGTGATAGGGATAGACTTGTTATTGAAAAAATAAGCCTTTATACACATAACTATGAGCGAGGAGAAATAATAATATTTAAACCCACCAGCGAAATTAATGATATTTATATAAAAAGAATAATAGGTCTA
>JARDZI010000373.1 GCA_029240935.1 Clostridiales bacterium | reverse complement strand
TCGTAATATTAATTGCTTTAATGTTACTACTATTACTTTCCAATATATTTTTTAATCTTCTATAGCTTTCTGTGATGTTATTCTTACTTTTTTTCATTTCTGCACCATCCCTTTATTCGATAGTAACAAGTACTGGTATATTTAATATTTCTTTGATTTGTTTTTCACTTTTTATCTTTTGGCTTTCAAGGTAAAATCTAAACAGAACTATTGCAACTGATAAAAATAATCCAAATAAAAATCCAACTACAATATTCATAAGTGCATTATTTGAAATTAGAACATTAGGAGTTCTTGCTGAATCAAGCACTTCGATTTTTCCTACTGGCAATATGCTCATGCTTTGTTCCATAAAGTTCTTGCAGTATACATTGGCAATATTAGCAACATCATCTCTATTGTTGCTTACTGCTTTTAATTTAATTATTTGTGTTTCACCTGATGGCGCAGCAGAAATCATTCTTCTTAACTGTACAGGCGAATAGGTTTTCAGCTCATCTGCAGTCTTTTCTATGACTATGTTTGACTGGGCTATTTGCACATATGTATTTACTATCTTCTGATACAATTCAATATCGCTCTGAGTATATTGAGAGTTCTTTACAATACTATCGTAATCTTTTACTATTACAGCAGTTGTATATGCCTCGTATGTCGGTCTTGATAGTAACATTACTATCACAGTCATCATGCCTGTACATAATATTGCTACTAATAAGATAAATACAACTTTTTTCTTTAAAATTTTTATTACATCAATTAAAGATATATATTTTTGAGTATCTAAGCTTTCCAAATCCATCATCCCCTAAATATCTATAATTTATATATTTATGTTTTAATTATTTTTCTTGCTATCTTGCATTTTCATCGCCAAACAGTACAAAAAAGGTTTTTAATATAAGTGTCAAATCCAACCAGATATTTCTTTCTCTAATATACTTTATATCTAGTTCAATCCATTCTTCAAAATCTATGTTATTTCTCCCCATTACCTGCCAATAGCAAGTGATTCCAGGCTTAACGTTTAACTTTTCTTTTTGATGTTCTGTAAACCTTACCACTTCTCTTGCCAAATTAGGTCTTGGTCCAACTAGTGACATATTTCCAATCAATACATTGAAAAGTTGCGGCAATTCATCAATGCTTGTCTTTCTTATGAACCTTCCTACTTTTGTTATCCTAGGATCATCTTTTATTTTGAACATTGGACCAGACATCTCATTTCTGCTTTGAAGCTCCTTTAAATGATTTTCAGCATCAACAACCATAGAGCGAAATTTATACATTCTGAATACCTTACCATGTACCCCAACCCTTTCTTGAGAAAATATTATCGGACCCCTTGAATTTAATTTAATAGCAACTGCAGCTATTAACATAACAGGACTTAAAACTATAATTCCAATAGCTGCTCCAAGAAAATCAACTATCCTTTTAGTAACAAGATATCCTAAGTCATCTTCGTTCTGTATAACCAGCGATTTATCATAAAGTTTATAATTATCCACCTTTTTCCTCTCCCGCCTTTAATAATTTAACTTATAAGTCCATGAGCACTGGCATACAATGCCGCCTGTGTTCTATCATTTAAATTCAACTTTGATAAAATATTACTTACATGCTTTTTAACAGTATACTCTGTGATGAGCAATTTCTTAGCTATATCAATATTACTTAGACCTCCAGCTAAAGCTATAAGTACCTCAAGCTCTCTTTGAGTTAACTTATCCAAAGCTTCGCTTTCTATATATTCAGTTTTTTTAGGGCTCATGGTGTTCAGCATTAAGCTAGCATCGTAATACTTCTTCCCAGCTTGAATTATGCGCACTGCATATATAATTTCTTCGGACAGTGCCTCTTTTAGTATGTAACCTTCCACGTTATAATCTCTTACTCGCTTTAAGTCTCTATAGTCTGTAGAATCGGTCAGAACTATGAATTTGCACTTTAAATTTTCTTTTCTAACCTCCTCTATTATCCTCAAGCCATCTTCATCGCCTAGCTTAAGATCTACAAGTGCTATACTAGGATTTTGCTTTAGAATTATTTCTACACCTTTCTTCACATTTGTTCCCTCGCCTACAACCTGAATATCTTTCTCTTCGGACAATATAGCTTTTAGTCCACGTCTTAATATATAGTTGCTAATTACTATTACTGTTTCCATACCATAATCTCCCATTCCCCTTTTAGCTCGTGATAGTATTTTGTTTTTAAACAAAATAAAAAACCGACTGATTTAATAAAATCAATCGGCCGGTTGCACTACTAGCTACATAAGTTCCAAGTGCCCAAGTACAGAACTTACTTTATCGCTTCCACGAAAATAATTATAGTGGTATTTTACTTTTATTTCCATATTTTTTATATCCTATTTTTACCAATTAATTGACATCTACTATCCTAAAGTACACCTTTTATAACAATAAAGTGTTATTCGGAGTACAGAACCCCCCATATTTAGTCTACCTTTTACATTTTTATGACACTTTTTTAAGATAAATTGTCAAAACCTTTTTTGATTTTTTATCACAAAAAAGCAATATAAGTGTGTTTTCCTATATTGCTTTTCATAATTATTCTTATTTTTTATGTTATTAGTATTGGATATGAACATTTTGTTGATTAAGCTAGTTTTTTGAAGCTTAAGAATATTAAATACTATTCTTCGATGTTTTTAAATGGTGGGAAACCCAATTATATTAAGTCTAATGTCTACTTCAAATAATTAGTAGGATTCTTAGCCACCCCATTCACCCTAACTTCAAAATGTAAATGTGGCCCTGTGCTTCTTCCAGTACTTCCTACCTCTCCTATTTTATCGCCCTTGTCGACTTCTTCGCCCACTTTTACTAAAAGCTTGCTACAGTGACCATAATAAGTTTCCAGTCCATTGTCGTGCTTAAGCTTAATTAGGTTTCCATAGCCATCTGACCATCCAGCGAAGCTTACTTTTCCAGATAGTGCTGCATAAATTGGACTTCCTAGGTTAGCCGCAATATCTAACCCCTCATGCATTCTTCCCCATCGTTCTCCAAAGGCTGAGGAAACACTTCCTCTAGAAGGCGTGGCGAAGGTTGCCTTAGTGGCTTCTATAGTGCTTTTAGTTCCCTTTAGTACAACCTTATTCTCTGGTTTAACTACAGTTTTTTCACTCAAAACCTTAGTACTTTTCACTTTACTATTTTCTAAGGTCAATTCCTTTACTACGAGCTTTTGGCCCTCTTTACCTTGTGACTGAACTACGCTTGTGCCAACCTTCATGGTATTTGTACTCTTTGTTGTAGTATTAGGCTTGATTGCTTCCTTGCTTTCTACATTAGCCTTTAGCTCAATTACTACTACAGGAGCTTTTGCCTTAGCATTAACTTCCTTGATTCTTTCAAATACCTTTTCTACATTTTCCACCTGAGATAA
>JARDZI010000372.1 GCA_029240935.1 Clostridiales bacterium | reverse complement strand
TGAACTCTACCGAGCTTATACGACTTTGTCTTGACCGTTTCGAGTGGAAGAAATCCACCACATATTCTATGATCAAAAGACTCGGTGAGCGGGGTGTTCTGAAAAACGAAAACGCCATTGTTATGGCCTTGGTTAAAAAAGAAGATGTACAGAAGTACGAGAGCGAAGTTATGCTTGAAAAAACATTTGACAACTCGCTGCTGGTGTTTCTAACAGCTTTTTTGCGGGATAAAAAACTCTCTAAAAGCGAGGCCGAAAAGCTCATAAAAATGATTGAGGAGGCGACAAAATGACCAGTGTGTTTATTGTCGTTCTCAACATGAGTCTTATTGCATCTTTTGTTGCACTAGGTGTTATTTTAATTCTCATTCCGTTGAAAAAGGCACCAAAGGTCTTTTCTTATGCCCTTTGGGCAGTCGTTCTTTTCAAATTGCTTTCTCCTTTCACTATTGAAGGGTCCTTGTCCCTTATCCCTGTGAAAGCCAAGCCTGTGCCGCAGAATATAATATATTCTCAAACTCCGTCCATCGATAGCGGCATTCCCTTTGTAGATAATTCCATAAATCAAGCGATTACAAATATTGTTCCTAGGGCAAATCCTGCTACAAGCGTAAGCCCAATGCAGGTTAGCTTATTTGTCCTTTCTTTCATATGGATTGCAGGCACTACGATGCTGCTTTTGTATGGTCTTGTTTCATATTTTCGTTTAAAACACCGTTTATGTATGGCAATTCCTGTGCAGGGTAATTATTATGAAACCGACCGGATAAAAACAGCCTTTGTGCTGGGTTTTATGCGTCCGAAAGTTTATGTGCCTGTGGGTCTTTCCGAGAAGGAGATTGACTATATCATAAAGCACGAGCAGACCCATATAAGACGGCGGGATTATCTTGTAAAGCCCCTTGCTTTTATTGCGGTTTGTGTCCATTGGTTTAATCCTTTGATTTGGTTTTCATATTTTCTTGCCATAGGTGATATGGAGCTTTCCTGCGATGAGAGTGTTTTGAAGCATTACGGTAGTGACATTCGCCGTGAATATTCCAACTCTTTGCTGTCACTATCAGCAAAGCAAAGTGGTTTAATTTCTCCCCTTGCTTTTGGTGAAACCGGAGTGAAAGAAAGAATCAAAAATGTGCTGAAATATAAAAAACCTGCCTTTTGGGTGAGCATTGTGGCAATTACGGCAGTTATTGTGGCGGCGATTTTATTACTCCCCAATGCTGCCCAGGGCACAAAGGATATTTCTGAGGAACAAATTACTCTTGAATATTCAGATGAAAGCGGAAGCTATGAAGAGAATTACATTAAGAAGACTACAGGTAATTCTGTAACATTGCTTACCGAAGATAGCAAAGAAATCATTTCTGGCGAGGATGTTATACCTTTGCCATATGTCTATGCTGTAAAAACAAATGGGAAATATGATTTGCTGGATAAGAAGGCTCTTGTAAAGGTGTCAAGCATTTCTTATGACGAAATTTTCTGTCAAAAATATCCTGACGGAAGGCTTTCAACAGCAATTATGAAAGGTAGGTCAGGCAAATACTGGGGACTCATCAGTGCCCAGGGGAAAACTCTTACAAATCCCCAAAGCCAAAATTTTGAGAACATTCAGATTCAAACCTATGAAGAAGTATGGCCAATCATTGCCGTGATAGAAGATGGCAACTATGGTGCAATAGATTATAAGGGCAAAATGGTTATTAAAGCTGAATGGGACTATCTTGCAATGGATGTCTACAATGTTCCTAATACAGTTTTTGTTTTTGACGGTAGCAAATGGGGAGGTATAAAGCTTGATAAGAACATAGCAGCATCAGCTGTTGATTATAACTTGACAACTCCGGAGTGGTTACTTAGAAATTATAACCAGATGCTTTTGTCCAAGACCACTGTAAATAGTGATCAACTTGCAAGTATGTTTGATTTTGCTATCAAATATCGTTTGGATTATGTGCCGTTTTTCGTCGAAGGCAATGCACCCCAAAGCAGCAGCGAGTATCTTTTCTATGCTTTTGCAATTAGTTTGGACAATTGGGGGGAGGATAAGGGCACAATGACAAAGACCTATGTTGAAAATGTTATTAAGACACACTTTGAGGTAAAAGACATAGTTAATGAGGCGTTGGAGGGAGGCTGGAACTATGATGGGAAAAACTACACCGCTGTTCCAATGGGCATTAAAGATAAACCAATTTATGTGCTTACAGGTCTTAAAGTAAGCACCAAAGATGGAAGAACTGTTTATGAAGCCACGATGAATAATTACGGCTTGGCTGACAGAAGTTTAATAAGTGAAGAGGATTTGGTAAGGATTAAAGCAGAAATAATAGGGGGCAATTATTCTTCTCTGGGTTCATTTAAGAGGGAAACCTTTAGATACTATTTCAAGGATAATGGTGAGCCGGTATTTATCGCCCACATATTGACCGATCGTCCTGAAATGAAATGGTTTTATCAAATGTTCAAAAATGACGCTGCATTTAAGGTCCTTGGCAGCAAATCCGGCGACATTACCGATAACCAAATGGCAACCTATGCAATTTCGAAAATGGATAACTACAGTTATGAAAATGGCAATACAAAAGAAGAATATAATGCCATTACACAAAAATACTTCGGCCGGAATATTAAAAATTTTAACAATGGTGCAACCGAAACAATACTGGGTACAGATAAAATCCGGGCGACAGGCTGGAGCTATGACAACGGCATGTATGTAATTGTAAAGGATGTCTATGGTAATGGCGACGGAAGTACAACAGGGGATTTTTACTGCGTAAATATTCCCGATTCCTATTGGACAGGTAAAGACGGAGAGTTTGAAGAAGCAGAAAAAGCATTGTTAAATGGCGATATTTCTTCTTTTAGCGACTGCAATATTAGTATTAAGAGGGTTATTTTTGGAGTTGAGGCAGAAAACGGAAAGCAGTATTTTAAATACCGTAGCGTGAAAAATCTTGAAGAAAATGTAAAATCAATCCTTTTGTATAGCAAGTAACTTATTACTATGAGCAAACCTTTTATTTGCAATTAAATACAAGAAAAAAAGAAAAGTATTCTGATTCAAATACTGCATGGCGGCCATTCTAAAACAGAGTGGCTGCCATGCCTGCTTATTGCAGATCCGGGTAGAAGCAGGTATGGAAGCCTGCCACTACAATGTAAACATATAATATATTCATTAACTATAGTAAAGTATGGTACATAACACAGTTGCTAAAAGACCAAATGAGAGGGTTACAATAGACAGCATAAATAAACCAATAAGCTTTATTAATAAATGAGGTTCATAATCCTCTTTCATTTTATATGATATAATAATTGATGATATGGAAAAAATTATGGCAAATAGTATTAACATTTATACCACCCCGTTTATATATATTTATGGAATAGCATAATTAGAAGGTATTTTCTGCACTATTAAGAGGTACTAGTAAGAAAAAAGATGCTTGGGAAGATTTTAAAAGTATTAGAGAAAGAATAAAACAGTATAGTATTATAAAGACAGAGGCAAATATATAAAATGTAATAGAATTAGGCTTTTTATAAATATAACTTTGATGTAAAATAGAAATATATTGAATTGAGTGGTGATTTTATGAAAAACTGTGACCTTTGTGAGGAGAATATTATTCATCCAGAAAGTATTGAAAGTGTTAAAAGTAAAATGATAAGTGATAGTGAAACTCTTAGTTTATCTGAGATTTTTAAAGCTTTATGTGATACAACTAGAGTAAAGATATTGTATGCTCTTTCAATAAATGAGCTGTGTGTTTGTGATATTGCAGAGATTATAGGTGTGTCCCAGTCTGCTGTTTCACACCAATTAAGAGTACTTAGAACAATGAGACTTGTTAAATATAGAAAAGAAGGAAAATCAGTATATTATTCTCTTAATGATCAACATGTTGTGGACTTATTTAATCAGGGACTTGAGCATATAAGACATAATTAATATATTTCGGAGGTAAAAAGCTTGGAGGTTTTAGAATCTTTAAAGAATAGATATAAAAAAATAGTTAATGAAGAGCTTGGATCGGATCAGAATATTGTATTTGGAGAAGGAAACATAGAAGCAGAGGTTGTTCTTATTGGGGAGGCTCCAGGGGAGAAGGAAGAGGAAACAGGAAGGTCATTTGTTGGTACTGCAGGAAAGAACCTGGATGAGTTTTTAGAAATTGTAAAGCTAAGTAGGGAGGATATTTATATTACTAATGTTGTTAAAGTAAGACCCTACAAGGTAAATCCTAAGACGGCAAGAAAATCAAATAGACCTCCTACTAAAAAGGAAATGGGAATTTCAATTGGTATTCTTAGAGAACAGCTGGAGTTTATAAAACCAAAGGTGGTTGTAACACTTGGAAATGTTCCATTAAAAGCTTTGCTTGGTGATGATAATGCTAAAATAGGTACCTATCATGGAAAACCAATTGATATAAGTAAATTCGTGCTTTTTCCACTTTATCATCCTGCAAGCATAATATATAATAGGTCACTTTATGATACATACATAGAGGATGTAAATAAATTAAAGGCATATTTAGATAAAGGACATATTGGAGGTATGTAGAATGAAACATAGTTTTAATGAATTTAAAGAGTTTATAAAGAATAGGTCTGTAGCGGTAGTTTGTATAGGTGTTAGTAATACGCCTCTTATTAAAATGCTTGTTAAATTAGGTGCAAGAGTTACTGCTTGTGATAAAAAAGAGGATTTAGG
>JARDZI010000371.1 GCA_029240935.1 Clostridiales bacterium | reverse complement strand
ACCCTTCTTGCATTAATATATCAGCCATATTCACAACTCCTTTCTTGCTTATTATGTATATTTAATGCTTATCCAGCATAAATATCTTTTTTATAGATTATTAACCTTTATAAGTCCTCCTACATCAAGAATAAGACTTATACTTCCATCTCCAAGCAGCGTACAGCCTGACAATCCCCTTATCTTTCTTATCTTCTTGATATAATCAGGCAATGTTTTAACCACTACCTGCTGCTCTCCAATCAATTCATCTGCAAATAAACATATAATCTTGCCTTCGTTCTCCACCATAATCAGTATGCCTTCATGAATAAGCTCTTGGACATCTTTCACTTTGTATAGCTGGTGTAAACGTAAAATTGGATAGCACGCTCCTCTTACCATGATCATTTCGTTACCGTCAGGGTCAGTTATTATATCTGTTTCTTTTGGCCTAAAGGATTGTTTAATAGCAATTGTTGGAATAGTATAGCAGGACTTCCCAACGCTTATATTCATACCGTCAACTATTGCTAAGGTCAAAGGAATTTTCATCATCATAGTTGTTCCCATGCCTATAACGCTTTCAACAGATACAGATCCCCCAACCCTTTCTATGTTTTTTACTACAACATCCATTCCTACGCCCCTACCTGAAAATTCTGTAACCGAATCGTTAGTAGAGAAACCTGGTAAAAATATGAGGTTAAATATCTCTTTATCATTCATTTCATCTTCAGGCTTATTTAGCAAACCATTTTGCCTTGCCTTTTCAAGTATCTTTTGTTTATTTAAACCTTTACCATCATCTTTTATTAATATAACAACATCATTTCCTGCATTTTTTGCCTCCAGTGTTACTTTGCCTAGCTTGCTTTTCCCGCTTGCTTCTCTATCTTCTGATGTCTCAATCCCATGATCAATTGCATTTCTAACAAGATGCATTATTGGGTCTGAAATATGCTCGATAATATTCTTATCTACTTCAGTCTCTTCACCAATTATCTCTAAATATACTTCCTTTTTTAGCTTCTTATTCATATCTCTTGCAATACGATGCATTTTATGAAACGTTGCCGATAAAGGAACCATACGTATATCCATCACCATATCTTGAAGTTCACTTGTTATTTTCCTTAGCTGCCTAGCAGCTTTATTAAAGTTGTCCAAATTAAGTGCTTTGATATCCGGATTCTGCGTAACCATAGCCTCCGCTATTACCATTTCTCCTACCAAATCCATTAGTTTATCCATCTTCGCAACTGGCACGCTGATTAAGCCTTGAGATGTAGCCCCTTGATTTAGTGACACATTTGGCAATGCAATATTGCTATTCGTTTCTTCCTGTATAATATCTTCCTCAGGCCATTCTTCGTCTTCCTGCAGTTCTCTCAGCACCAAATCCTTAAGAAATAAGCTATCCATGAAAAATTCATGCATTTCTTTGTAGGTTTGGTTGGCTCTAAAATAAATTACAAAACCTTGTTTTCTGATTTGCTCTATTGTTTTATCGTTTTCAATTATGTCTGTTGGAACATATTTAATATCATTTGTGATTCTACTTAAGTTATGTACTATTGTATAAGCCCTAATATTTTCCATTTCGCAACCATCATCAAAGAATATTTCTGCTTTAAAATAATACTTGTAACACTGCTTGTCCAATGAAGATTGACTTATACAATATTGAGCTGTTGACACCTCTTGGTCAGTATCTTTTTCGTTGCTAATCATAGCATTATTGCTTCTCAACAAACTAATATACGTTTTTATCTTAGCTACAACAGTCGCTGCATCTCCATCTACATTGTCACCGTTCTTAATTTTCTCTAATTCTAGTTTAATAAAATCAACACTTTCAAAAACCAAATCAGTTAATGCTGAACAGTCAATATTTGTTGGTTTTTTTTCACGCATGAAAAAAAATAGGTCTTCTATAGAATGGGCAAGATTTGCTATTCCATTAAATAGCATCATCGCCGAAGATCCTTTTATCGTATGCATTACTCTAAATATTTCATTGATAGCTTCCGAACTATATAGACCAGACTTTTCGCAATTCAGTACAATCCCTTCCAGCTGCTCAACGAGATGACTAATCTCAAATATATAGATGTCCAACATAGGCTCATTTGTATATTGATCTGACATATTATTCGCCCCCGCTTATCTTTGTGATAAAACTTTATTTATAGTATTTATTATAATTTCCTCTTTAAATGGCTTAACTATAAATGTCTTGGCTCCCTTGATAATAGTTTCCCTAACCATTCCATCCTGCCCCATAGCTGAAAGCATGATAATCTTTGCTCTTGGATCATATTTAATTATTGCCTCAAGTGCAGCAATCCCATCCATCTCAGGCATGGTAATATCCATTGTTACTACATCTGGGCAACACTCTTTATACTTCTTAATCGCTTGAAGCCCATTTTCAGCTTCTCCCACTACTTCGAAATCCTCCTTGGGCAGCATAGTTTTTATTGCCATTCTCATAAAGGCAGCATCATCTACAATTAATACTCTTTTCATGTTTCTCCTCCATTCATTGAAAACTATGGTTTAAATGCATCTAATATGGTTTTTAATGTATGCATTGTATCGTCTTTAAGCGAAAAGCTAAACCCATCTAATCTCCACCTTAAGCAAACATGCCTTTTATGTCCTAAGATTATATCTGCCAAACTCTCACTTTTAATTTCATGTCGTAATTCTCCTTCTTGCTTTGCTCTATCTATCAATGTCCTTAGGACGCCGATTCTATAATTGAATATTTCTTTGATTTTTCCAGCTAAGGCTTTATCACTGGCCAATACGTCATATGCTTGGTTAATGGAGGTTATGGCTGGATAATTTTCATAGTATTCAACGTATGAGTTTACCCAGAACTCTATTGCTTCTCTTGCTGACAAATATTTAAGCTGCGTAGATTTAGAAATATCAGAATCAAATTTTGAGTAAAAATCTAATACTGCAATTAGCAGTTCATTTTTTGATTTATAGTGTCTAAATATGGTAGCTTCAGATACTCCTTGCCTTTTTGCTATCTCTCTCGTTGACAAACCTTGGATTCCTATCTCGTTTATAATATCTATTGTAGTTATTATAAGGCTATCTTTTCTGTGCACCAGTTTATATTCCATATATTCCCTCCTTGCGTAGTAATCCCTCACCACTGTCAGTTTATAATCATTGTAGAATTATGTCAATACTTGCATTATTATGTCGATTCATGTCTGTTTATGTATAAACGCAAAAAAAACCATGAACCTTATATCGATTCATGGTTTTTAAATATTATTTATGCCCAGCAAAATTGCGGTCTTTATACTTGTCTTCTGCTTTACAAGCAGTACCGTTTATACCTCATTGTCCATAATAGTCAAACAACTCTTTTGACATTTCTACATTTTTATTTTTTTTAAAGTAATCACAGTTTTCACACTTCATTGT
>JARDZI010000370.1 GCA_029240935.1 Clostridiales bacterium | reverse complement strand
AACCATATTTTGACATATTTTTATTCAATATAATGTTATAAAGCATATATACTTGTTAATTATTAATAATGTATACTATTGTATATGACATAATTTTTAAGAGGAGTGAGTAAAAATGTGGACAATATTAATAAGTCTTATTGTTGGAATTATAATAGGGATGCTAGGTTTTATACCTAAGAAATATATGAGGTTTAATTCTAAGTTTCAACAAATTGGCGTAATACTGTTACTTTTCTCCATGGGAGCTTCTATTGGAGCAAATAGGGAATTGCTTCTAAAGCTTAAGGAGCTTGGGTTAAAAGCAATCACTTTTGCAATATTAACCTGTTTATTTAGCATTATTTTTACATACTTAGTAACTTGTAAGTTTTTAAAACAGAGGGTGGAGGAAATTAGGAAATGATGTATATTATACTTGCTTCATTAGTATGCGGAATTCTATCAGGATATTTTATACTTCCTTTAGGAATAATATCTAATCTAGATAAAATTGCATCCTTTGCACTTAACCTATTGATTCTTTCTGTTGGGATAGATTTAG
The DNA here is from genome assembly GCA_029240935.1 of Clostridiales bacterium. Taxonomy (GTDB): domain Bacteria; phylum Bacillota; class Clostridia; order Clostridiales; family Caloramatoraceae; genus JARDZI01. Next base: position 2,893 of record JARDZI010000370.1, on the reverse strand, counting down.
GAAGAAACAAAGAGGTTTTTTATAGTATTAAGGAGACAGGTTTTAAGATACTTTTAATACCTGCTTCAATAATAGCTGGAAGCTTATTTGGTGGTTTTATAGCTACATTAATATATGGAATGCCAATTAACCTTGGGCTTGCAATCTCTTCAGGCTTTGGCTGGTACAGCTTATCAGGGGTAATACTTTCTAATATTTCAGGTCCTGAGGCAGGAACAATAGCTTTTCTTACAAATGTTTTTAGGGAGCTTATTGCAGTACTAACCATACCCTTTCTAGCAAAAAATCTCAACCACCTAACAGCCATATCCCCTGCAGGAGCGACTTCAATGGATACTACTCTCCCACTTATATCTGAAGCAACAGATAGTAAAACTGTCCTTGTATCCTTTATAAATGGTGCTATTTTATCCTCTCTAGTACCAATTTTAGTACCATTACTATTTAATCTGAAATAATAATTAACAATATTTGAACTAGATTACTTATAGAAAAATCATCTTTAAATAGGAAAGACCTTTGCAAAGGTCTTTCCTATTTTTAATCTAGCACTTGATATTTTTATAAATCTTTGATATTTTTTTAACAATTACCCTTGATTTTTATTTTTCAATAAGTATAATAGTAATTGAATACGTTAATTATTTAACATACCTAATAGAAAAATGGAGGGATAATAATGGACATTACATGTAATCAAACTGATATTCTTGTGGAAAAGGCTCAAAAATCCTATGAAGCTTTTTTGACCCTGAATCAAAATAAGGTGAATTCTATTGTTAAAAATATGACAATTAAAGCCTTGGCTAAACACAGAGAACTTGCAAAAATGGCTGTAGAAGAAACAGGAATGGGCGTATATGAAGATAAGGTCACAAAAAATATATTCGCTTCTGAATACGTATATCATAGTATAAAGTACTTAAAAACAGTAGGAATAATAAGAGACAATAAGGAAGAAGATTTTATGGAAATTGCAGAGCCTATTGGGGTTATTGCAGGCGTTACACCAACAACCAATCCAACCTCAACTACTATTTTCAAATCTCTGATTGCTATGAAGACCAGAAATCCTATTATATTTAGCTTTCATCCAAGGGCTCAAAAATGCAGCAGTGAAACTGCGAAAATTCTAAGAGATGCTGCTATCGAAGCAGGTGCACCTGAAAATTGTATACAGTGGATAGAGGAACCCTCAATTCAATCCTCACAAAGTCTGATGTCCCATCCAGGAGTTAGTATGATACTTGCTACAGGAGGTCCTGGAATGGTAAGGTCAGCTTATTCAACAGGGAAACCTGCTTTAGGAGTTGGAGCGGGAAATGTTCCCTGCTATATAGAAAAAACCTCGAATACAAAACGAGCTGTAAATGATTTAATAATGAGTAAAACCTTTGATAATGGCACCATATGTGCTTCTGAGCAGGCAGTAATTATTGACAAAGAGATATCAGATGAGGTAATTAATCTGCTAAAGGAAAATGGATGTTACTTCTTGAATGATGAGGAAGCAAAACAATTGGAGGCTGTGGCAGTTAACGAATCAAAGTGTTCCATTAATCCTTCAATAGTTGGTCAGAGTCCTATAAAAATAGCAGGAATGGCAGGAATTGATGTCCCAAGTGATACAAAGATATTAATAGCCACTCTTGAAGGTGTTGGAGCTGAATATCCACTCTCCAGGGAAAAACTAAGCCCAATACTTGCATGTTATATAGTTAATGACAGTAATGAAGGAATAAAAAGAGCAGAGGAAATGGTTGAATTCGGTGGTATGGGTCATTCAGCAGTAATACACTCAGAGGATAAAAATGTAATAGAAGAATACTCCAATAGGGTTAAGGTAGGAAGAATAATAGTTAACTCTCCCTCCTCCCAGGGAGCAATAGGTGATATTTACAACACAAATATGCCTTCCCTAACCCTTGGCTGTGGCACAATGGGACACAACTCAACTACTCAGAATGTAAGCGCAATAAACCTTATAAATGTTAAAAAGGTAGCTAAAAGGAGAGTAAATATGCAGTGGTTTAGAGTACCTGAAAGAATTTATTTTGAAGCAGGTTCACTTAGTTATTTAGAGAAGATAAATGCCAAAAGAGCCTTTATTGTAACAGATAGCATGATGGATAAGCTTGGCTTTGTGTCTAAAGCAATGTATTATCTAAAGAAATCAAATGTTGAAGTAAATGTATTCCTCGACGTAGAACCTGATCCTTCAATAGACACAGTGCTAAATGGTACAGAACAAATGAAAAGATTTAATCCTGATGTTATAATTGCTATAGGTGGAGGCTCTGCTATGGATGCAGCAAAGGGAATGTGGCTATTTTATGAATATCCTGAAACTGACTTTGATGCACTTAAGCTAAGATTCATGGATATAAGAAAGAGAACCTTTAAGTTCCCTAAGCTTGGTAGAAAAGCAAGGCTAGTAGCCATTCCCACTACCTCTGGAACTGGCTCGGAAGTAACTGCCTTTGCAGTAATAACTGATAAGAAGAACAATATAAAATATCCCCTGGCAGATTATGAGCTTACTCCTGATATTGCAATAATAGACCCAGAACTGGTTATGACAGTTCCACCTGCAATAACTGCTGATACTGGAATGGATGTGCTAACCCATGCAATTGAAGCTTTTGTTTCCGTTATGGCTTCTGATTATACAGATGCACTTGCTCTAAAAGCAATTCAGCTTGTATTTGATTATCTTCCAAGGGCTTACAATGATGGTTCTGATGCTATTGCCCGGGAAAAGATGCACAATGCTTCCTGTATGGCAGGTATGGCATTTACAAATGCTTTCCTTGGAGTAAACCACAGTATTGCCCACAAGCTAGGTGGAGAGTTCCATATACCACATGGCAGAGCAAATGCAATAATGCTTCCA
>JARDZI010000369.1 GCA_029240935.1 Clostridiales bacterium | reverse complement strand
ATCAACCTTATTAAGACACCGGATTTTCAATTCGACTTAACTGCATCTATTCTAATGAACCCCGAAATTTTCACTGAGGTTTTTGACTCAGTAAACAGGGATTATAGGGACTATTTTGAGTTTATAAGAATTGACCCTTCTTACAGGGTTTATTATGATGATAGAAGTAGCTGTGACTTTTCCAGTGACATGGTGAAACTAGCTGAAACTTTGGAATCAATATCTAAGAAGGATTCTTTAGGATATTTTAATTTTTTAGCTGATGTTTATAAAAAATATCTAATTGCGGACAAACATTTTCTGCAGAAAGCATTTCGAACCCCCTTTGATTTTTTTAACCCTTCCACTTTGATAAATGCTTTAAAACTTAAAACCCTTTCAAATACCCACAGCTTTGTTTCAAAATATGTTGAGGACGAAAGGCTCCGAAAGTTTTTAACCTTTCTGCCTCTATATGTAGGAATTTCTCCTTTTAACGGGCCCAACATCTATACGCTTATACCTGCAGTTACAGAGATTTATGGTCTCCAGCACATTAAGGGGGGGATGTATTCATATGTTAAAGCCTTACAAAAAATAATTTATGAACTTGGAGGAACAATAGAAACAAAAACTAATATTGAAGAGATTTTAATTTATGATGGCAAGGCAACAGGTGTGAGAGTTGGGACAGAGACCGAAAATGGGGATATCATCATTTGTAATGCAGATTTTCCCTATGGGGTAAAGGAACTTATAAAGGATAAAAATGCAAAGGGGAAATACACAGATGAAAAGCTTGCCCATATGAAGTACTCCTGTTCAAATTTTATTATTTATCTTGGGCTAAAGAAAAAATACCCTGAGCTTTTAGTGCATAACCTTTATTTAGGAGAGGATTTCAAAGAAAATATAGAGTGCGTATTTAATGGAAGCTTGCCCCAAATGCCTTCCCTCTACATATATTGTCCAACAAGGATAGATGAAAGCATGGCAGCAAAGGACATGGAATGCTTGAATATAATGGTTCGTGTACCCAATCTCCTCTTTAATAATATTGATTGGGACATGGAGACAATAAACATTATGCGAAAAAGAGTTTTTGAAACACTTCACAGAATAAAGGGTCTTGAAGATTTGGAGGAAAATATTGTTTATGAGAACTATCTTACTCCAATGGATCTTTTTAATAAGTTTAATTCCTATGGCGGTACTGCTTATGGCCTAAGCCCCACCCTCATTCAAACCAATTATTTTAGACCTCATTTAAAATTTCAGACAGTAAAAAATCTATATTTTACCGGCAGCTCAGTACATCCAGGTCCAGGTGTGTCCATAGTTTTAATATCTAGCAAGCTTGTTGTTCAAGAGATTTTAAAGGATGGATAATAGGACATAGTTATGTTTTTACTAAAGTTGGTAAACAGAAAAAATTACTGCTCCCTATTTTAGTATATTAGGTAAAATGCCAGAGCACCCATTTCTGCTCTGGCATTTTCTTTTATTGTTCTAGCTTTTCAAAGTTCTCCTTTGGAGCTCCACACTTTGGACACTTTGCTGGTCTGCATCTACCTTCCTTGATCTCACCACAGGTTTTACATTTCCATGTTGCCATAAAATCACCTCCAAATTTTATTAATATTATTCTCCAAAAATACTACTTATCCTCTAGTATAAATTTACAAATAGAAACTTTTATAAGCCATAAAAATAAAAAGCCCAAAACAGTATCAAATACAATGCCCTATTCATAAAATAGTACTGTACTTAAATTCTGTGGAGGTATTTTAATGAATTATAGAATGTATACTGACAAGGACATGAATGAGGAAAATATGTCTATGGTTGAAGACATTTCAATGGAGGATGACTTGGAAATGCCTGTAATGAAAGGTGTGCACAAGCATGAAATGCCAACCTACGATACTATGGCTACCCAGGATATGGAAACAATGTTTGGGACTATGCCTATGGAAGACATGATGCCAATGAATGGCAATATGACTATGGATAATATGGACGATATGGATGATTTGAGCGATTTGGACTATCTGGAGAATATGGATAATAGGATGCCTATGAACGAGGAAGCAAACATGTACAATATGGAAAATATGATGCCCTGCTGTATGATGAACAATATGGGAGCTATGCCCTATATGGTTGAACTTGAAGAGGATGAAGAGGATGAGAAATGTGATGATGATGTTGATGATGTCGTTAAAAAGATTGAAAAACATCATCCTGAAATACTTACTGTGTTATCCGCTTATGGAATACCATATCCAATTGCAAATAAAATTGTGAAAAGAATAGTTCGCTTAGCTATAAAGCATAAATAATACTTAACCATACCTTATCCTATAAAAAGAGCTGTCTCAAAATAATTTTTAGTATTTTGAAACAGCTCTTTTTATAAACAAATCTATAATGCTGGTTTTTTAAATCCTTTACCCTGTACCTCTGAAGCATCAATAACAGACATTAAGGATGTTGGATCTAGGTCCTCAACCATCTTCTTAACTTTAACTATTTGATTTAAGGTCACTATACAATATATAATTCTTTTATTTTCTCCTGTGTAAGCACCCTCTCCATAAAGGTAGGTTACTCCCCTTCCAAGCTCCTTCATAATCATACTGGAAACTTCCTTCTCTTTTTCAGTAACAATGAACAACAATTTCTTCCTGTCAAAACCATCAATAACCCTATTTATTACAACCGAAGCTACATACATATTTATTAAAGTATACAATGCTAGTTCTATACTATTAATAAATAGGCCTATACAAACTATTACCACATTTATTCCAAGGGAAATAGTAGAAATATTTATTCCACTTTTTCTTTTGATTGCCACTGCAATAATATCTACTCCTCCCATGGATCCCCTATTTTTAAATACAATACCTGCACCAAGACCACCAAGAACACCAGCATATATACTAGAAAGCAGTATATCATCTAGTACTAAATACTTACTAATTCCTATAGTTAGTACAAGGAAAACAGATAATGCAACTGTACCAACAAGGCTAAATATTATAAAATCCTTGTCTACCTCCTTTATTCCATAAATAAAAATCGGTATATTTAGAGCAAGAATTAAATATCCAGAGGGTATATTAGCAATATACTGAACAATAATTGCAACACCTGAAACTCCTCCACTTAATAGTCTATGGGGTATTATAAATGAATTTATTGCTACTGCATTTAAAAAGCTCCCTAAAAGTATAAACATGATTCTAATAAATAATTCCTTTTTTTTATGCACTTTATTTCCTCCTATTACTTTTATTTTTCTAATGCTTATTATTAAATATTATTGGTTAATAATCACTTCCAATGTAGGGGCCAACAGTGTTGTCTGTTTTATGTACTATCATACAGAGGATAACTTGAATTCATGAGTACCAACGGGCGAACACTGTTCGCCCCTACTTTAAGATTATGCCTTTTAAACTTTACAAAATATA
>JARDZI010000368.1 GCA_029240935.1 Clostridiales bacterium | reverse complement strand
CAGCAAGTTTACAATACTAAACATTATAGCTATGAACAAAACTCCTCCCTGTACTACAGGGTAGTCCCTCATTTTAATAGATTCTACCATCAGCCTTCCAATACCCGGTATTGAAAAAATTGATTCTGTCAGCACTGCACCTCCAAGCAATCCTCCAAATTGAAGGCCAACTACTGTGATGATAGGTATCAGTGCATTTCTAAGTGCATGTCTCAGAACAACAATTCTTTCCTTTTGTCCCTTTGCTTTAGCTGTTCTTATATAATCCTGCCTTATTACTTCAAGCATACTGGAACGTGTCATACGTGTAATTACTGCAACTGATTGTGCTCCAAGGGATACAGCTGGTAAAATCATATATTTAATACTGCTAAATCCTGATGCTGGAAGTAAATGTAGTTTAACTGAAAAAAGGAGTATTAGAAGCAGCCCCAACCAGAAAACTGGCATTGATATTCCTATTAAGGCAAATATCATAGAGACCGAATCAAACCATGAATACTGTTTAACAGCAGATATTATTCCTATTGGAATTCCTAATAAAATTGCAAAAATCATAGATAATGCTGCAAGCTTAAGGGTTGCAGGAAAACAAGCTGCCAACTCTTTTAGTACAGGTCTTTTAGTAATATAAGATTTCCCTATATCCTGATTTACTACTAAATTTTTTAAATAACTACCATACTGAGCTATAAATGGCTTATTGAGCCCCATCTCTTCTCTTAGCTGCTGAACAGAAGCCTCTGGTGCCGATTCTCCAAGGACTATTCTTGCTGGGTCTCCCGGTGTTATATACATCAATGAAAATACAATAAATGTTACTCCAATTATTACTGGTATCAGCAGGAGAATTCTACGAATTATATATTTTATCAAGTCTATTCCTCCTCTCGTAAATGGTCCATTAAAATTTAATTGAAGGGGTATATTTCTATACCCCTATTGAATGTTTTATTATCTATTCAAAACTTACATTATAAAGCACATGATATCCAAATGGACTTGGTACAAAACCCTTTACATTTTTACCAGCACCTACAACCTGCTCTCCGTTTGATAGGAACACCCAAGGTGCCTGATCCTTAACTTCCTTTTGAAGTTCTGTATAAACTGCTTCTCTTTCTGGTGAATTCTTCATAACTCTGCCCTTCATTATTAACTCATCAGCTTTAGCATCCTTAAAGAATGAATAGTTTCCTCCAGGACCAGCTTTTGATGAGTGAAGAGGTGCATATACTGCTAAATCCGGGTCTGGAGTCTGGCATGTCCAACCTATCATAAACATGTCCTGTTCACCCTTTGAAAGGCCGTCCAGGTATGCTCCCCACTCAAGAACCTTTATTTCAACATCTATACCAACTTCTTTTAATTGGCTTTGCATTATTGTTGCCATATCAACTCTTTCTTTTTTCTCATTTGTCCAGATAGTTGTCTTAAATCCTTTTTCAAATCCAGCTTCCTTTAATAGATCCTTAGCCTTTTGAACATTGTATTCATGTACCTGAAGGCTCTTATCTGAATACATTACATTTGGACTTATTGGGCCAACTGCAACTTTTCCAACGCCTCTCCAAACTGTTTCTACTATTGACTTTGTATCCAGTGCGTAGCTGATTGCTTGTCTAACTTTTATGTCATTAAATGGTGCCTTCAGATTGTTAAATCCTAAATATTGAGTTGAGTTATCAATTACTCTTAATATCTGTAATTTGTCATTCTCTTCAACTCTTGATATATCGTTTGCTGATACTTCATAAGCTATATCTACTCCGCCACTTTCAAGTTCTATTACTCTATTCGTAGGCTCTGGAATTACTCTTAAAGTCATTTTACTAAATTTAGGCTTGTCCCCATAAAAATCATTGAATTTTTCTAATTCAACTCTATCACCTTTTGTCCAGCTAACAAATTTAAAAGGACCAGTTCCTACAGGGTTCATAGCATAGTTTTCTCCAGCTGCTGTAACAGCCTTTTCGCTTAGTATACTTCCACCAGTATGCACTAAACCTGCAAGAAATCCTGTAGATGGAGTTTTAATTTTAAATGAGATAGTATAATCATCTGTCAAGTTAAAGCTATCTGTATCTATATCGCCAAAAATATGTGATACCAATGCTGATTTTGCTGCTCTTGTTAAGCTGAACTTTACATCACTAGCCTTCATTTCTTCGCCATTGTGAAATTTTATGCCCTTTTTCAGCTTAAATTCATAGGTAAGATCATCTACTTGAGTAAATGACTCTGCAAGCATAGGAACTACTTCACCTTTATCGTTCAGTTGTACAAGTGTTCCATAAATTTGAGTCATTACGTTTGATGATGCAACGTCATTAACAGCGTGTGGGTCAAGTGATTTTGCATCATAGGCAGTTGCTACTACTAAAGTGTCTTTTGCCCCATCCTTCGTAGCTTCAGTCTTTCCGCAGCCACTAAATAGAGGAATGATGAAACAAAAGCTTAACAATAACACTAAAACTTTCATTTTCTTTTTTAACATGATTTTGCCCCCTTTAAAATTAAATTTTAAGAACCTGAAGATTTTTGCTGGTGATAAAACTTAAGACATAGATTGCTTTATCTAAAATTATCATAAATATGATAATCCAAATAACTAATTAGTTAGTAAGCTAGTATCTATATATTTTGTATTATTGCTTTTGCATTTATAATAATCTTCTTTTAAAAGGTATACACATACTTTCTAGAGTGGTTTGCTAAATGTTCTATATATTCCTGTTTTGTCATTCTAGGTTTAAAATCTGAAATTATGCCCTTTGCTTTTTCTGCTCCATCATATAGTAAATCTATTATGCTTAAAACCATAATTTTTGCTGACAAGATATAAGCAGTTTCTTCATCGATAATTTTAAATTCAGCTGTATGAAGATTACCAGTTATTCCACCTATCATTGGATGAATCGTTGGAATAATATGAGATAAATCACCAATGTCAAATGAGGCAGTAGATTTACCACTCTCAATTAGTTCCTTTTCAATACCTAGAAAACCTAGGTTGTCTCTAAATGTATTTATTAATTTTTTATCATTAATATTAGGTAAATACCCAAATGTATCTTTTATTTCAGCAGTTGCCCCTATTGACATAGCAGCAGCCCCTAGTGCGTTATTAACTTTTTCATTTGTACTAAGTATAGCCTCCAAATTTCTTGCTCTTACATATGCTTCCATTTTTGCCTCAGAGGGAACCACATTTACGATATCTCCACCTTTAGTAATTATGGCATGTACCCTTACCCAATCCTCATCTCTAAAAGTTTCTCTCAATGCATTAATATTATTAAAGGCTAATAATGCGGCACTTAATGCATTTATTCCTTCCTCCGGGCAAGAACCTGCATGGGCTGCCTTACCAATAAAACTAACCTGTTTCCCAATAAAGCCATTGCTCTCCATATTCAACATAATCTTATTTTTGCCCAGGTCTAAAACATGAACCATCATTGCTATATCAACATCATCAA
>JARDZI010000367.1 GCA_029240935.1 Clostridiales bacterium | reverse complement strand
TGAATTTGCTAAAAATTATGTATTTAAAGGAGAAAAGCATGATTTCTGGGAATTTGTATATGTAGATAAGGGTGAAGTTGAGATAATGGCAGGTACTCAGGGATACATTCTTAAGCAGGGAGATATTGTATTTCATAAGCCCAACGAGTTTCACAAGGTCTGTGCAAATGGTATAATTGCTCCTAATATTATTATATTTAGTTTTGATTGCAGCTCAAAGGGTATGGATTATTTTCAAAATAAAATACTAAAGTTATCTAATTCAGGAATTAATCTGATAAGTGCAATGATAAAAGAGGTAAAAGAAATATTTTCTAATAATTTGGGTAAACCCTACCGTGCATTAGAAAAAAAGTCATCATCATCATATGGATCTGAACAGTTATTAAAAATGTATCTTGAAAGGTTTCTTATACAGCTTATTAGAGAAGATAATTATATACAGAAAAAAGAAAGAATTTCGTTTGTTACCAAAGAAAAGATAGATAATGATATAGTTAATAATATAATCAATTATCTTAATGCAAATATATACACAAATTGTAAAATGGATGATATATGTGATAAGCTTTCTATTGGAAAAACTCACTTGAAAATAATTTTCAAGGATAAGACAGGTGAAGGTGTTATGTCCTATTTTAGAAAATTAAAAGTTGAAGAGGCAAAAAGATTGATTAGAGAGGATAACTATAATTTTACAGAAATATCTGAACTTCTTGGATACAAATCTGTGCATTATTTTTCTAAGAACTTTAAAAAACTTAATAATATGAATCCTTCTGAATATGCATTGTCAGTAAAGGTAAGGGCAAATATATAAAAAATTTGAGCTAATAAAGCTATTGATGAAGATAGAATAGCTCATGGCAAAGAGCTTTTAAAAAACTAAAGCTGCAGCCAAAAAGAAAACATTGGAACAATTTTTGTTGATTCAAAAGAATTGCAAAGCTTTGCTATGCTCGGTTCTGCTGGTTGACTAAAGTCAATGAACTATAGCATAATAGCTTCCTAATTCACCCACAGAATGTGAGTGAGACAGGACTCGAATACTAAGGGTAGTATATTTTTGACAAGCTAACATTTACAGCATATTTTGGGTATATCAAAAGGCCTGCAATGCAGGCCTTTGATTCTAATTTCTATTATCTTGGTTCAACAATAAATTTAATAGCAGTTCTTTCTTCCCCTTCAATCATAATTTCAGCAAAAGCAGGAATAACAACAAGATCGATTCCATTAGGCGCAACAAAACCTCTTGTAATTGCAATTGCTTTAACTGCTTGATTTACTGCGCCTGCTCCAACAGCTTGTACCTCAGCAGTAGTTCTTTCTCTTAAAACAGCTGCAAGAGCCCCTGCTACGGCTTTTGGTTGAGATTGAGCAGATACCTTTAAAATTTCCATCAACAACTCCTCCTCCAATAATTTTTATGTAGGTTATGTATTTTATAATTCTATATTCTCTTTGAAATTCCTTCTTTTCTTAACAATATTTACATATTCATTTGTCGACATCATTATTTGTTTTTCGCCATCATCGAGTGCTATAGTGCCCTTTTTACAATTATAATCTTGTCGTATTTTGATATTTATTGACATATAACATTTCATTTTGTTATAAAATATTCTTTTACCATTTGCATAAAGTTTAGATATATCATAAGGATTTACACTTATTTCTAACTTTTCAGAGTTAATAAAATGCTTATTTATAACAAACCCTATCATATCATTAAGAATAGTTGACTCAACTAACTCCCTAAATGCAGGATGAAAAGGACCAGAAATTACATCACGTCCTGTATTAATTTCTTCTGTTGGTTGAAGTCCTATTCTGATAACTTTTATATTCTCACTTATAAATTCAATATATAATTTTTTAGAAATTTCTACTGCCTCATCAATAGAAAGTGGTTTATACAATCCTCCCTTATACATATATTCCATGTATGTATCTCTGATTACTAGTGCTGGATAAATTCTCACAAAATCAGGTTTTAGCTTAATAATTTCATTGGCAGTATATAGATCCTTCTCTTCACTGTCCCCAGGTAATCCTAACATCATTTGAAGTCCAAGCTTTATATTATATTTTTTAATCAACCTAGAAGCATTAATAACATCCTCAGGACTGTGTCCTCTTTCAGATAATCTTAATACTTCATCATCCATTGATTGCACACCTAGTTCAATTACTCCTACATTGTACTTAACTAAATTATCCAATATATAAGGATTTATATAGTCAGGTCGAGTAGAAAGTCTAATCCCATCAATTTTTCCACTAATATATGCTTCCTTCGCAGCTTGCATTAGTTCATTTTGATAATCCATTGGTATGCCTGTAAAGCTTCCGCCGAAAAAAGATACCTCTATATATGAATTTTCCCTATTGATTGTTTTTAGGTAATCATCTATTGTCTGGACTACCTCTCCATAGGTAATATCTTTCTCTATTCCAGTAATTCTTTTTTGATTACAAAAAATACAATCGTGAGGACATCCCTTATGTGGAACAAATATTGGTATTATATAGTATTTTTTATTCAATTTCATCAACTCCCAATGAGTTTAACGCTTCCTTAGCTGCATTTTGCTCTGCTTCCTTTTTACTTTTTCCCGCTCCCCTGCCATAGCATTTATCATTTATATATACCACTGATTCAAACAATTTATTGTGATCTGGACCGCTTTCAGAAACGACCATGTACTTAATAACAGCTAGATTACTTCTTTGAACATATTCCTGGAGCCTTGTCTTGTAATCATTATAGTTCTTTCCCTTACCTGTAATCTCAATTTTTTTCGACAAATTTTTTATAATAAACTCCTTCACAACTCCAATACCCTTGTCAAGATAAATTGCTGCAATAATCGCTTCACAGGCGTCTGCAATTAATGAATCCTTTTCTCTTCCACCTGATAGCTCTTCACCTTTTCCAATTCTTAAATATTGGTTTACAGTAAGTTTTCTAGATATCTCAGCAAGGGAAGCCTCGCATACCACTCCTGCTCTTATTTTTGTAAGCTTTCCCTCAGGTTTATTCTTATACTTTTTAAAAAGGTATTCACTAACTACTATACTAAGTACTGCATCTCCTAAAAATTCAAGTCTCTCATTATGGTGATTATAAGTAAGATTATGTTGATTTGCATAGGAAGTGTGTGTCAGTGCATTATCAAGTAAATCAATATTTTCAAAATTAACTCCTATAATATTCTGGAACTCTAGTAGCTTCTTTTTTCTTTCACTTTTCATATGTATCCTCCAATAAGCATATGGATCATATAGGTCAAAGGTCATATATTCTAGTATTTGACATTTGACCTATAGTATCCATTGTATTTATAATGCATGAAGGTGGGGATAAAATCCCCAACCTCCACAAAAACATATTAATATTTTTTCATTACTATAACAGCATTATGCCCTCCAAAGCCAAAGGAGTTTGACATGGCATAATTTACCTTCTTGGAAATTGCATTATT
>JARDZI010000366.1 GCA_029240935.1 Clostridiales bacterium | reverse complement strand
TTGACTTTCATAGCAATGACAAGGTCTGTAACCGTACAAAATAAGAAATTAAATTCAAAAGACCCCATAAAGAGGTCTTTCAACTATAAAATTGCTGCTGTTATATCCCCTAATGTATTAACAAAGTTAAAATGATTAAAATCAAATTCCTTTGCTCTTGTGGACACAGTTAGATATAAGATACCCTTTACTTTCTGGGATTTAATTAAGGGAGTAACAATTATTGACTGCCAGTCAGGGTTTCCTGTTAGAGCATCAAATTCAGATATATCATCCCAATCCACTCTGTAAACACCCTGTTTTTCCCTTATTACAGTGTTTAATATATCAGAGTTGAATCTTTTAACCTCCATCCAGTTTTCTTCAAACTTTTTACGTCCATATTTGTTTACAACATTTCCATTTTCAACTATAAAAAGCATTCCATTTTGTGCTTCACTAATTTCTATAATTCTACCAAGTAGTTTATATATCTTATCCTCCCTATTCATATCTTCCTTAATTAGTTCAATTAGTTCAATCATTGCTAATACATTTCTATTATCTTGAATCATGTTTCCTGATACAATACCAGCAAGTCTGTCTTTTCTTTTAATTTTATTTGATATTTGGCTATTCCAGACCTGACTTCTGTTTCTTCCTGTCTCTTTTGCGACATAGAGAGCCTGGTCTATCTTTTCAATGAGCTCCTGTTCCATATCACCATGTTGAGGATAGGTTGCAACTCCAAGGCTCATTGTAACAGGGTATTTATCTCCTAATATTTTAGCTTTCTCAACCTTATTCCTTAGTTTTTCTGCAATACTTTGTGCATCCTTAGTGTTTACACCTGGAAGAATTATAACAAACTCTTCTCCTCCATACCTTCCACAGGTATCCTCTTTTCTTATGCTCTTTTTAACAACCCCACATATTTCGCTTAATACCATGTCTCCCCTTTGATGTCCAAATTTGTCGTTTATATTTTTAAACTTATCAATGTCAAACATAATTAATGAAAATTGGCTATTATTTTTACTTGACCTTTCTAATTCTTCCTTTAGTGCATCCTCAAGATATTTTCTTGTGAAAACTCCAGTTAACTTATCAATAGATGCAATTATCTTTAACTTATAGTTATCAATAATAATTTGAATTAGTTTTCTTAATTGACAGCATTGATTGAATGCTTGAGAGTTAAAATTATTTAATATCCTCTCTGTGTCAATATATAAATATCCAACAATTTGCTCCTGTAATGCAATGCTTTTCCTACGGTCATCATTTTCAGATAATGTTTCATCACCCATTCTTTTGAGTATAGGTATACATATAGCAGCCTTTATTCCAATTGGTAAGATATCTAAATCCTCCATACTACACGCATTATTTCTTTCAGCAATGAACAGAGGCTCCTTAGTGGAATTTACCTTTTCTATAATAAATTTTATATTAGGAATCTCCATATTGTTATCCTTAGCAGCGACAACACTCGTATCCTGATTTTCATCGACTAGCATAATATAAGAACGAGTTGCCAGGGTTGACTTTGCAGCAAGCTTTACAATAAGGTCAAGATCCTTTATTGAATTCCCTGATAAATTATTAATTACATCATTTATGTTCTTTATTTCTTTAGGTAGAATATAGTTATAATCCTTTTCTGCTGCTTTAATAAACTGTTTATTTGTAAGAATTTCAAATAAATCCTTGTATTCAAATAAATCCTGGAGAGCTTCAGTAGTCAAGTTGTTTGCTACAATTTCATCTAACCCAGCATTTATGGTTCTACCACTGTATATCCTGTTAATATCAATTAACCGCTTAAAGGAATGCATGTAATTTAAACTCGTCATGTAATTTATCCTATATTCCTCAGGTATCTGCATAGCAATTTTTTTTATAATTTCACATGCTTCAAAATAATATTTAATTGCACTGTAGTACTCTTTTTGCTTAAAAAAGTGATCACCTAAAGAATTGTATATAAATATCTCATACCCTTTTAACCCTTCATTTTTTGCAAGCTCCAGGGCTTCTTCAAGTAACTTTACCTTGATTACACTCTTTTCCGAAATGCTTTTTACATAAAGTGTCCTAACCCTTACTCTATCAAGATTTACTTTCTTAGCCAACTCATTTGCCTCATCAAATAACTCCATAGAAAGACTTAAATCACCATTCCCCTTTGATATAAACCCAAGAGTATATAAATTATTTATCTTCTCAATATCTGATACATAGTTACTATTAATATTTCTGATTTTCTTTACACTTTCACTTATTAAAGCCTTATCATTATTCTTCTGAATGTTTATAAATTGCAGAAGTATTTCTGTATGCCACTTACCTAGAAATTCATCATTTTTATATATATCAAGTGCTTTTAATACATAATCCTCGGCCTTATCTAGGCTCCCGAATGTGTAGAACAATTCACCACCGATACTATAGAAACCACCCATGAAGCCCTTCCTCTGAATTGGATAACTTTTAAGCTCTTCCACTGCACTCATAAAATATTCATATGCATTCCTATATTCAAATAACTTTAAGGAAATCTTACACAAATTTACATAGGAGCTAAAAATATGCCCTTCATAACCTATTTTTTGGGAAAGCTCCAGTGATCTATTATGATATTGAAGGGACTTGTTAAATTCCTCCATATCATAATAGCATTCTGCCAAATTACCCTCAGCTGTAATCTGTAAATCAATAATATTGTGTTTTTCACATATATCCTTCATTCTATTATAAGTATTTATGCTTTCCTCAGTATTCTGATAAAAATCTCCATATACTACTCCCATATTATTAAGAGCTAATGCAATACCCCTAGGATAGTTAATCTCCTCAAATAGCTTTATACACTTGTTAAACATGGTAAGTGCATCATCTGACAGTGATTGTTCAAGGTACACTATTCCAACCTGATTATAAAATCTGGCTTCCAATTCAATATATTTACCTTGACACTTGTTAATACTTTCATTACATATTTTAATAACCTCATCAAATTGCTGCTTGCTGAAATAAATACGGGAAATAGTTAATTGTGCCTTTAAATATCCCTCTTCATAATCAAACTTCCCAAAATATTGCTCTATTAATTCAATATATTTATTCCCCTTTTCAAGGTCATTTTTTTGTACATATATTTCTGCAATTTTATTTAGCCCATCAATACAGCTTTTAAAGCTGCCTATGGATTTCGCCAGTTCATAAGCAGTTTCATAATACTCTACAGCTTTTGTATTATTTCCAATTTCGTTATTGATATCACCAATTTTTATTAATATTTCAATCTTTTTTTTGCTTTTAGAATCAACTTCAAACATGGATAAAGCTTTCTCAAGTTTTTTTATAGCTTCATTTCTTAATTGAAGATTTTCCATACTTATTGCGGTTTCATAACAATATTCTATTGCCTTATCCCTTTCATCTGCTTTTTCAAGATGATATACAAGTTCATCCTTATTTTCTCGGTCTTCCTTTGCATACTGTCTTTCTAGAAATTGGGCTGCGGTTCTATGCATTTCTTTT
>JARDZI010000365.1 GCA_029240935.1 Clostridiales bacterium | reverse complement strand
TCTGGAAATTTATTAATATAAAATTACAAAGAGAATATAAACCATTTAAATAGAGGAGGAACAAAACATGGTAGTTGAAATTAAGAATCTTGTAAAAAGGTATAAGGAAAATCTAGCAGTGGATAATGCGAACTTTATTATTAAAGAAGGGGAAATATTTGGGCTGCTTGGACCAAATGGAGCGGGAAAAACAACAACAATTAATGCAATTATAGGGTTGACCAAAGTCGATAGCGGAGAGATAAGGATATTCAATAAAAGCATGGAAACCTCTGAGGGGGAAATTAAGAAAAATATCGGAGTTGTTCCACAGGAAATAGCAATATTTGAAGACCTTACTGCAATAGAGAATATAACCTTCTTTGGAAAACTCTATGGGCTAAGGGATGGAATCCTAAAGTCAAGGGTAGAAGAAGCGCTTAACTTTACAGGCTTATGGGATAAGAGAAAGGAGCTACCCTCAAAATATTCTGGTGGTATGAAAAGAAGACTCAACATTGCCTGTGCAATAGTGCATCAGCCAAAGCTAATAATTATGGATGAACCAACAGTCGGAATTGATCCACAGTCAAGGAACCATATACTTCAATCAGTAAAGGAGCTTAATAAAAATGGCTCAACAATAATATATACTTCCCATTACATGGAAGAGGTTGAGGAAATTTGTAATTATATCACAATTATGGACCATGGAAGGGTAATTGCAAATGGAACAAAGGATGAGTTAAAGGCTCTTATAGCATTTGAAGAAAAGGTAGTAATAGATTTATCCTCTGTAAACTTTACAATAGTTGATAATATAAAAAAGGTATCTGGAGTAAAAGATTGTACTGTAGATGGAAAACAGATGAAGGTTATTTCGCAAAAGGATAGCAAGAACCTAAGCAGGATAATAGACGTTATATCAGAAGGAGAGTCGGAAATACTTTCAATAAATGTTGAAAAACCAACATTAGAAGGAGTGTTCCTTACATTAACAGGAAGGTCCCTAAGAGATTAAATAGGAGGTGGCGTAAATGAATATATTTCATGTAGCATATTATACGGTTATAAGAAATTTAAGAGATAGAAAATCCATGGCAAGCATGCTGCTGCTTCCAATAATTTTAATTCTCATATTAGGGAGTGCATTAAGCAGTAGTTATGAAGTTTCAAACATAGGAAAAACATCTGTAGCATATTTAAACAAGGATACTGGTGAAACCTCAAAATATTTTGATGAATTCTTAAAGAATGAAGAAATTGAGAAAATGCTAAGCATAACAAATGTTGAAACCTTTGAAGAAGGAAAAAACCTCATAAGCAATGACAAGGTATCTGGGTTAATAGTAATAAATGAAGATTATAGTGATCTCCTTAAGGCTGGCAATAAGGGCATAATAGAAGTTTATTCAGGAAATAAAGGCTTCAGAGTATCTTTTATACAGAATATTATTGATAGCTTTATAAATGGTGCTAATACGATAACAGCAATGCAGAGGCTAGGTTCAACTAGTGTGAGCTACACCAGAGTAAGTAATATTGAAGAAATGCCTATAACAACAGAAGGTAAATTACCTGGGGCAATTGATTACTATGCAATAACAATGCTTGCAATGGTTCTGATGTATGGTGGACTGTATGGCTGTCATGCAATTGGTGAGGATTTTATAGAGGTGAAGGGCAAAAGAATGAGAACAACACCAATAAAACCCTTTGAAATCTTTATTGGAAAAACCATTGGAACAGTATTTTCAATAGAATGTCAAGCGCTTGTACTAATATTCTTTACTAAATTCGTGTATAAAGCAAATTTTGGAGAGAACCTACTAACCATTATATTTATAAGCCTTACACTAGCTACCTTTTCAACTGGACTTGGTGTAATGCTGGCAATGATTACTGGGGATAGAATGAAAGCATCTTCAATACTAAGCTTAGCTATTCCAGTGCTTACATTTATATCAGGAGGATATGCAAAGATAGAAGCAGGGAATTCAATATTTTCTAAGATTATGTATATATCCCCTAACTATCTAGCACAGTCTGCGATGTTTAGCAGTATATATGGAGAACCAGTTACATCTAATATTCAACTGTTAAGCTCCACCCAGTGTATAATTATGCTTTGGATTTTATCAGCAATAGTATTTTTAATAGCATCAGTTTTTGGAAGGAGGAGAATTGCATGACCGTATTTTTCAACAACATTAAAAGAATTCTAAAAAAGAAGATAAATATTATTATGATGATAGTTGTTCCTGTGCTATTTATCGTAGTATCAATGGCCGCAACAGGTTCAGGAGGAAGTTTAAATGTTGGCATTGTGGATAATGACAACACAAAACTTACAAATATGTTAATAGATGAACTTGGGAATAAGGCTTCAGTAACCAGAGTTAATGAAGATGAAATAAAAAGTAACATTATAAATATGAAAATAAATTATGCAATTGTTTTTGATAAGGATTTCACAAAGAATATTATTGAAGGAAAGGATGTAAAACTTAAAAGCTACAGTATAAAGGAGTCAGATGCATCAATACCTGTAAAAATGTATATTGATAGCTTTATAAGCGCAGCTAAAAATATTTCTGCAGTTATTCCTGGAAATGAAGAAAAGTTTTATTCTGGATTTGATTATTATAAGGAAGGGAGCTTTCAGGCTGAATATAAAAGCATTGAATTAAAACCCTTTGGTAAAAGTACATCCATAACTTCTCTTGGATTTTTGGTTATGTGTATTTTATTTCTTTCATCCTTTGCAACTACACTAATAATAGAGGATAAAAAAAGTGGCACATATTATAGAATGTTTTCAACTCCTATTAAAATAAGAAGCTATATGCTTCAAAATATATTAAGCTTTATAGCAGTAGCACTACTTCAGGTAGGGTTAATCCTAACCATAATGATGGTAGTATTCAAAGCTGATTTAGGACCTTCACCTATTAATGTATTTGTAGTAATGTCAATCTTTGCAACTGTGGCTGTATCTCTTGGAGTGGTAATAAGCAGCTTGTCAAAGGATGAAAGACAGGTAAGCACACTATCTAGTTTAATTAATGTACCCATGTGCATGCTTGGAGGCTGCTATTGGCCAAGGGAAATAATGCCATCCTTCCTTCAGAAAATTGGTGACTTCGTCCCAACAACATGGGTACTTAAGGCAGCAGAGAAGGTTATAAATAGTAGTTCTCTAATTGCAGTATCAAAGGAAATTCTTATTATGTTGTTGTTTGCAGTAGTATTCTTACTACTTGCCTCCTGGAGAAAGGCTGATATAGCAAAGTAGTATAAAATCCGGTACTTTATTAATGGGTATCGGATTTTTTTGTTGGAGAATATAGGAAGAGTTCGTCACAAGTCATCTATATGCTAACTGAAACAATTTAACTACTATGTGTTGTAGAGGCGAACAATGTTCACCCGCAATTGCGCACTATGATACAGGTAGAGTCCAAAATCCTGGTACCTCACGGGCGAACACTGTTCGCCCCTACATTGAAGGCAGGTTCCAGACATTGTCATCCTGAACGTAGTGAAGGAT
>JARDZI010000364.1 GCA_029240935.1 Clostridiales bacterium | reverse complement strand
GCCATTAGAATTATACGAGGCAAAAGTATAGAGCAAAATCCTCTTTTTAGGGAAGGACTGGCTACAGTTCAAGATGAGAGTGCTATGCTTGTAGCGCCGTCTATGGACATTATTCCAAATATTACTGTGCTAGATCTCTGCAGTGCTCCAGGTGGAAAAACTACTCATATTTCTGAACTTATGAATAATACAGGTAATATTCAAGCTTATGATATACATAAAGATAAATTGTCATTAATTGAGCAAAATTCAAAGAGGCTTGGTATAACAAATATAAAGTGTGGAGTTTTAGATGCTGCTATATATAATGACGACCTAAAGGAATCTGCTGAAAGAGTCTTAATAGATGTACCTTGTTCAGGGATTGGAATAATAAGAAAAAAGCCAGAAATTAAATGGACAAAAAATTTAAAACAGCTGAAGGAAATAATAAAGATACAAAGGGATATTATGAGCAGCGGAGCTAAATATGTTAAAATAGGAGGAGTATTATTATATTCTACCTGCACATTAAATAAAAAAGAAAATGAAAATAATGTTAAATGGTTTCTTTCTAATTTTCCAAACTATAGTATACAGGAACTTTTTTATGGCGAGTTAGATAATATTATATATGACAAATATGGGGTAACTATTTTGCCTAATGAATATATGGATGGTTTCTTTATTGCAAAATTCAAAAGAATACGGTAGGTGGTTATATGATAAATATTCTTGATTTAAATTTACAGGAATTAAAGCATTGGATGAATACAAACAAAGAAAGTGAATTTAGAGCAAAACAAATTTTTGACTGGATTTATAAAAATGTTTGGAGTTTCCATGACATGAATAATATCCCAACCACATTAAGAAACAAACTTGATAATGCTTTTTATATTGAAATTCCAGAGATTATTGAAACTCTTAAATCAGAATCAGATGAAACCCAAAAGTTTCTTCTAGGATATAAAGATGGCAATGTCATTGAAACTGTAGTGATGAAATATAAGCATGGAAATTCCATATGTGTTTCAACTCAAATAGGCTGCAAAATGGGCTGCAAGTTTTGTGCATCAACAATTGGTGGAGTTATCAGAAACTTAAGCTCAGGTGAAATATTATCACAAGTTTTAGCGGCTCAAAAGGCTATTGGTGAAAGGATTTCCAATGTAGTACTTATGGGTAGCGGAGAACCATTAGATAACTATGAAAATGTACTAAAGTTTATATATCTTGCTAATGCAGAATATGGATTTAATATAGGCCAGAGGCATATAACCCTGTCAACCTGTGGGATAGTACCAAAAATCTATGAACTTGCAGAGGAAGATTTGCAGATAACTTTAGCTATTTCACTCCATGCCCCAAATGATTTGCTAAGAAAATCAATGATGCCTATAGCCTATAAGTATTCAATTGAAGAACTTATAACTGCTTGCAAAAGCTATATTGAAAAAACAAATAGAAGAGTAACCTTTGAATATTCGTTAGTTAAGGGAGTAAATGATGGTTCAGAGCAGGCTGAACAGTTGATAAACTTGTTAAGAGGCATACTATGCCATGTTAATCTAATACCAATTAATGAAATAAGAGAAAATTCTTATGAAAAATCTACTTCTGATAATGTAAAAGCATTTTATAATAAACTAACAAGCTTTGGTATTGAGACAACTATTAGAAAAGAAATGGGAGCAGACATAAATGCAGCTTGCGGACAGCTTAGACGAAGTTATTTGCAAGGTGAAAATGAGAAAAAAGGGGTGTAAAAAATGGTGGGGTTGCTATCCGATATAGGCAACATAAGAAATCTTAATGAGGATTATTTAGGTTATCATGAAGATATTGAAAAGAAGATTTATATAGTAGCAGATGGCATGGGTGGACACAATGCTGGAGAAGTTGCAAGCAAGATTGCTGTAGAATCAACGATAGAATATATCAATTCAGTTGATTGCTTAGAAAATCCAGAAGCTGTTCTAAATGATGCTGTAGAATATTCTAACAAAAAGGTTTATGAATTTTCTAAAACCAGCACTTCGCTTAATGGCATGGGAACAACTATAACAGCTTGTTTATTAAGAGGAAATAAAATGTCTGTGGCAAATGTGGGTGATAGTAGGTGCTACGCGATAGGTAAAGCAGGCATATATCAGATTACAAAAGATCATTCCTTAGTTCAAGAATTGGTTGATAATGGATCTATAACAGCAGAAGAGGCCGCAGTACATCCAAATAAAAATATTATAACCCGAGCATTAGGTACAGCTCCTAAAGTAGATATTGATACTTATACAGTTGATTTAAGCGAAATTAATAAGGTAATATTGTGCACTGATGGACTATCCAACTCTTTGTCTGATTTAGAAATGTACCAGGCTGTTGTAGGCAATACAAATGCTGAAGCCTGCGAACAATTAGTTTATGCAAGCAAACAGAGAGGCGGAAGAGACAATATAACAGTCATTATTTTTGAAGGGGAGTGTAAGAATGATTGGGACTTTGCTAGGAAACAGATATGAAATTCTCGAAAAAATAGGTGAAGGTGGTATGGCGATAGTCTACAAGGCAAAGTGCCATCTGCTTAATAGATTTGTTGCTGTAAAGATACTTAAAGATGAGTATTCAAGTGACAAGGAATTTGTAGATAAATTTAAAGCAGAAGCTGCTGCTGCCGGAAGTATTTCTAACAGCAATATCGTTAATATTTATGATGTGGGTTCTCAAGATGATGTGAACTATATAATTATGGAATATGTAAATGGAAGAACTCTTAAGGAAGTTATAATTCAAAGTGGACGATTAGATTATAATAGAGCCCTTGATATAGCCATACAAATTGGTAAGGCTTTAGAATGTGCTCATAAGAATGGAATAATACATAGAGATATTAAACCTCAAAATATTTTAGTAACAGATGAGGGTATTGTTAAGGTAACTGACTTTGGAATAGCAAAAGCTGCTAACTCAGCAACTATTACCAATAGCAATAAAGTTATGGGTTCGGCACACTACTTCTCTCCAGAGCAAGCTAAAGGCACCTTTGTTGATGCCAGAACAGATATTTATTCCTTAGGTATAGTACTCTATGAAATGGTAACTGGAAGAGTTCCCTACGATGCAGAAAGCCCCGTTTCAGTCGCATTGAAGCATTTACAGGCACAAGTGTTGCCACCTAAAAACATAAATATTAATCTTCCAGAGGGGTTAAACAACCTTATACTAAGAGCTATGGAGAAAGATGCAATAAGCAGATATCAAAACATTAAAGATATGCTGTTGGATTTACAAAGGATTAAAAATAACTCTGAATATAAAGTTGAATTAGGAAATGCTAAAGATGAATATACTAAAATAATGAGTCCTGTGGTAGATAACACTGAGAATTTTGAGGGAGAAGAAATTACTAAGAAAAATGGAAGGAGAACTTTATTAATATTGATTCCATTAGCACTGCTAGTAATCATAGCTGGGTTCACTTCAGGCTGGTATTTTAAAAGCAGAAAGGCAACTCTAAATAATCCAGCTATTACATCAAATGAAGTTAAAATA
>JARDZI010000363.1 GCA_029240935.1 Clostridiales bacterium | reverse complement strand
TGACAAGTGACATCTTGATATCAAGATGTCACTTGTCACGTGCCTGGCACTATATTAATTCCTTATCCAAATAGCTTCTGTTTTTACAAAGCTGTCGTAGGGTACTTTTGCTCCAACCCTTCTTACTAGTACTGTTATGCTGTATGGTCCTGGCTTCATTCCAGTTACTGGCCAATGAATATTAAAG
Organism: Clostridiales bacterium; assembly: GCA_029240935.1. Classification (GTDB taxonomy): domain Bacteria; phylum Bacillota; class Clostridia; order Clostridiales; family Caloramatoraceae; genus JARDZI01. Next base: position 3,382 of record JARDZI010000363.1, on the reverse strand, counting down.
TTATAGTTTCCACTGGGCTGCCAGTTCTTATAATAGTAGCCTGTTTTTGGAGTCATCCAAAGCTCTGAGGTGGTTTTTGTAGTTCCATTATAAAGGATAACTCTATACTCAACCTTTCCTCCATAGTTAGGTGATGAAATTGTAAGAGATATTGTATCCCCAGGATAGTACTCTTTGCTTGGAGGAGTAATCATAGTAAGCTTTGGAACATTTGAGCTTACTGTTCCACCTATTGATGGAGTTGTTAGGGCTTCTACAGTAAATGAATTTGTATTGACAAAGCTGTCATAGGGAACACTTGTCCCTGCCTTTCTAGCAAGAATTGTGATGCTATAGGGTCCAGCGGTCGTATTTTTTACTGGTATATTAATCAAATAATTTGAATTTCCAGCCTGCTGACCGGATGTGTTATAAAATCCAGTAGCAGGAGAGTTGTAAAACTGGGTTGATACCTTTGTTGTACCATTATAAATAATTACTCTATATTCAACCTTTTCACTATAATTTGGAGAAGCTACACTAAGTGATATTGTTTCTCCCGGTTTATATTTTGCATTAGGCTGAGTTAGAAGCTTTACTTCAGGTATATCACTTTGTGGAGTTTGATTATTTGCCCCTGGGGTTTCCGCCTCTCCACCTGTTCCATCCCCAGTTCCACTGTCTGTCTCTCCAGGGACTGGATCAATTGCTTGGGATGGAATAGTTTCTAAATAAGTTCCATCATAATAAAACTTCAAAATTTCCTCAAAGGCTTGTCCAGCTTGGGCTCTGTTTTTTGCTCCAATTTGACTCATTCCAAGACCATGACCATATCCTTTACCTGAAAAGGTATACATACCAGTGAGTTCGTTATAGACTACTGAATACATGGAGCTTGGAAGTGATAAAAAGGTTCTTGCAGAATCCTTTGTGATGTATTTTGTAAGCTCTGCACCTGCTTCATCCTTATATATAATAGGCAGTGAGTTTATTCTACTGCTTTCAAATCTAGTTATTGAAGCAATATCAATTTTTACAAAGCTATCTTCAAATTTCAAATATCCTTTTATCTTTAAAATATCACCAATTTGCTGGCTGGAGAGAAAAATATCTCCATTTGGCCAGAGTTCATTTTCAAATGCATCAGGCTTTGACCTTAGATAGTCAGTATAATTACCCCATACATTTTCAGAGGCTTCTGTGTATCCACCGTGGCTTGCTGAATATAGGGTTTCAACAAGTACAGAATTATTAAGGAGAACCATCCCCCTTGTATCATCCACAGCTTTTATTGTGTTTACATAGTTTGGATTGTATCCGCCATAAACTTGAAAGGATACCGTATCATCAAAGTCATACCCTAATGAAGCTTTTGTCCCTATTTTTATCAATGCATAGTTTCTTGCTGCAACAGCTTGAGCTTTTAGGGCTTCTAAAGGATAGTACTCAGACATTTCATATGGCACTACACCCTTAAGATAGTTTTCAATATCTAGGATGTTATAAGGCATTATTTTGGAAGCTTCTGATTTTAAAATAAGTGTTCCAAGATAACTAAGTGCCCTTGTATCATTGTATAGACTTATTGTATTTGATGAATTCTCAGGTATAAGTTGAATCTCTGTATAAACTATTCCATCAACATGTAACTGGGCAGCTTCAGATTCTATGTTGAGTATGGTTCCAGATGGGAGAATATTACCATTCATTTTATATTCACCATTTAAAGTCAATGTCATAGTTGAGGTCGACATGCTTTTCAATTGAACCTTTAGATCGCTATAATAGGATGAATTTTGGTACGCCCATACCTTATTTGAAATAGCTGCGAATACAAGTGTAAACATGAGTATAAATATTGTTGTAAATGAAATTAGTCGCTTAGTCAGAATAAATCCCTCCTATTCTGTTATATAACATGGACAATTATATTATACAGCAGGCAGGAAGTTGAATAATACAGGTAGTTTGAGGTAAAAGCAAAAATTTAGCAACATAAGTAGAAAAAAAAGCCGTTTTGTGATATATTTATTAGAAAATATAGGGATAATATAAATATGTATAAATTAGGAGGAGCTTAAATGGAAGAGAATATAACGGTTTCATCGAATTTTATTAAAAACATTGTTATAGATGACTTAAAGAGGGGTAAGCATAGTGAAATTATTACTCGTTTTCCACCTGAACCAAATGGTTATCTGCATATAGGTCATGCTAAGTCAATTGTGCTTAACTTTGAACTTGCAGATGAGTTTAAGGGTAAGACGAACCTTCGATTTGATGATACCAACCCAATAAAGGAAGACACAGAGTATGTTGATTCAATTAAGGGCGATGTAAAATGGCTTGGCTTTGATTGGGAGAATTTATTCTTTGCATCTAATTATTTTGAAGAGATGTATAACCGTGCACTAATTCTTATTAAAAAGGGTATGGCATATGTTTGTGACCTTACTGCAGATGAAATTAGAGAATATAGGGGTACCCTAACAGTACCTGGCAAGGAAAGCCCATATAGAAGCAGAACAGTTGATGAAAACCTGGAGCTTTTCGATAGGATGAGAAAGGGTGAATTTAAGGACGGAGAAAAGGTGTTAAGGGCAAAGATAGACATGGCTTCCCCTAACATAAATATGAGAGATCCAATAATATATAGAATTGCACATACAACCCACCACAACACAGGGGATAAATGGTGTATATATCCAATGTATGATTATGCTCATCCCCTTGAGGATGCAATTGAGGGAGTTACACATTCCATATGCACATTGGAGTTTGAAGACCATAGGCCACTTTATGATTGGGTGGTTAGGGAGTGCGAAATGGAACATATTCCTCAGCAGATTGAGTTTGCTAGATTAAATCTTACTAACACTATAATGAGCAAGAGATTTCTAAAGCAGCTTGTGGATGAGGGGATAACAGATGGATGGGATGATCCTAGAATGCCTACAATCGCAGGGCTTAGAAGAAGGGGGTATACCCCTGAGGCAATTAGAAATTTCTGCAGGGAAATAGGAGTTGCCAAGTCTAATAGTACTGTTGACTCACAAATGCTTGAGTATTTCATAAGGGAAGACCTTAACTATAAAACCAGAAGAGTTATGGCGGTTTTAAAACCTATAAAGGTAGTAATAACAAACTATCCAGAGGGTCAAGAGGAAATGCTTGATGTGGATTACAGCCTTGATAATCTTGAGTTAGGGAAACGTATTGTTCCATTCTCAAAGGAATTATATATAGATGCAGATGATTTTATGGAGGAGCCTCCAAAGAAATACTTCAGATTGTTCCCTGGTAATGAGGTAAGGCTTAAGGATGCTTATTTCATAAAATGTAATGAGGTTATAAAGGATGATAATGGAAATGTACTAGAATTAAGATGTACCTATGATCCTGA
>JARDZI010000054.1 GCA_029240935.1 Clostridiales bacterium | reverse complement strand
AGTTAAAATATTAACTGAGGTGCTTAACAGATGAAAGATATTTCAGAAGAATATTTTAGAACAACAATTGAGTCGGTAATTAATATAAATAAAATCATTACCATTCATTATTTTGAGTTTGCTTGTAACTACATCTTTAAAGGGGAAAAACATAATTTTTGGGAATTTCTATATGTAGATAAGGGTGAAGTCGAGGTAATGGCGGACACCAAAGGTTATAAGCTTACTCAAGGAGATATTATTTTCCATAAGCCTAACGAATTTCACAGTGAATGGGCTAACGGCAAAGTAGCTCCTAACCTTATGGTTATGAGTTTTGAATGTACTGATAAAGCTATGGATTTCTTTGAACATAAAATTATAAGAGTAGAACCTTCAGAAAGTAATTTAATTGCTGAAATAATAAAAGCTGCTAAGGAAACTTATAGTAATTCCATAGGTTATCATAATAAACTAGAAAAAAAAGAGGACTCTCTTTTCGGATCTGAGCAATTAATTAAAATATCCCTGGAAATGTTTCTAATTAATTTAATAAGAAAATGCAGCTTTATACATAATTCTGGAAGGCTTAATAAAAATACACTTGATAGAATGGAAAAGGATTTAGTAGATAATATTATTGAATACATGGATCAAAATATAGGCTCTGAGTTAGCCTTTGAAGATATATGCAACCATTTTTCATTAGGTAAGACTCATCTTAAAACAATGTTTAAAAACAGAACAAACACTGGAGTAATGACCTATTTCAAGCAGCTCAAAATTCTTAAATCAAAAAAACTCATACGAGAGCTGCAGCATACCTTTACTGAGATTTCATATATGGTAGGATATGAATCTATTCATACTTTCTCTCGAGCCTTTAAGGAAGCTACTGGAATGACACCTTCTGAATATGCCATATCAGTAAAAGCGAAAGCCAACCTATAAAATAAGTTGGCTTTTAAAATTATAAATTAATAACTTTTCCCTCTTTAATAGCCCTATGAGCTACTAGACCTACTTCAATAGCCTCATAACCAGCTTCTCCCCCTGCATTTGGCTGCTCGCCTGTTTCTAAGGCATAAACAAAGTCCTCAAGAATATATTTATCTCCACCACCATGTCCCTCTGAAGATTGTAGGTGCTCATAAGTTATTATTTCTTTTCTATCATACATTCCATTCCTTAACTGAACTGTGATTATATCATTTGCATCATCAAGCTTTAGCTTCCCCTTTGTACCAATGAATGTGTATTCTCTATTATCATCTGGAGTATAATGGCATTCTAAATAACTTACCTTAACTCCATTTTTATATTCTAACATAACCTGGTGATTATCAAGCACATCTATTTCTTCTCTGTAAACACATTTATTTCTCCATTGATTGTAAAGCACCTCTGTCTGATTACCATCTGGTCTCTTCCAGCTTATATTTCTGTCTACAATGGCCTCACTGCATACATTTCTTTCCTCACAGCATTGGCATACAAGCTCATTTGGTTTGTTACCACCAAAGAAGTCCTGGCTTCCAAAGCCAGCAATTCTATCTATCTTTGAGTCTACTATCCAATTTATTATATCAAAATCATGGCTTCCCTTTTGTAATAAAAGTCCTCCTGTATTTGCCATAGTTCCATGCCAATCGTGGAAGTACCAGTCGCTTCCTGCACCAACTGAATGCAGCACCCAACCTGTCTTAACTTCTCCAATAATACCACTAGCAATAAGTTCCTTCATTTTTCTATAGGCTTTATTATATCTTAATACAAAACCTATAAGTAATGTTTTACCACTTTTATCTCTTGCCTCAAGAACCTTTTTCCCTCCTTCGAGAGTTACAGCTATTGGTTTTTCAAGAAAGACATGTAATCCAGCCTCAAAAGCTGCTATGGCCTGTTCTTCATGGCAATAATCCGGACTTGCAATTATAACTCCATCAATATCTTCTCTATTTAGCAAGTCTCTATAATCTAAATATTTATCCCATTCTTTTTCATAGCTGCTACAAAGCTGTTCCATACTATGCTGGCTTATGTCTGAAACAGCCAGGATTTCGAGCTCTTCTTTTTTAAGTATTTCATTTACTAAGAACATAGTTCTCATTCCAGTTCCAATAATTCCTATCTTGAATTTTTTCATTTATAATCATCCTTCCATTTTTAAATATTATTTTTAATTTTCAAATTAACTCCCTCAACTGTAAGACTCCATAAAAATAATGCAATTAAATAGTTTTTCTTATTAATTAGACTATCATTTCTATAAAATTTACTGCTATCAGCAGTGTCATACAGAGCACAGTGAATGTTGACATGTGATACTAAAGAATTTGACTTTCATTTTAGCCTAAATAAGCTTGAATTTTGTTCTGGCTGTGAGCTCATCCTAACAATTGCTTATCATAAAACTTTATTACAGGCTTTTCTGTTCCATGCAGCTCAAATATTAAAACTTCATTCTCCCCTTGTTTAAGTACAGGTCCAGGTACATACAATGTTTTTTGAGGACCTATATTCCAATACCTCCCTAAATTAAATCCATTGATAAATATTACTCCTTTGGTCCAACCTTTAAGCATAACAAAAGTATCTCCAATTTCTTCAACATTAAAAGCTCCTTTATAAAAGCTGGGAGTTTCCCTTTCTAATATGTCAATGACTTTATTGAAAAATATAGACTTTATATTATTTATTGGTATAGGATATATCTGCCAACCATAATGGAACTGATAATCTAGCTTAACATTTTCACCTATTCCTTTAGAGTCCTTAAAGTATGGTCCATAATTTATCCTACCCATGTTCTCTACCAGGATATCAAGAGTATTAAATTCCTCCTCAAAGTCAATGATAATTTTTTTATCAATATCATTTCGATATATGGTTCCCTTATACTGCTTGTTTACAAATACTTGAGCTCTATCATGCATATCAGATAAAGTCATGCTGCAATTTTTTCTAGGTCCCTTAATCTTAGTTCTGTATAATATAAACCCATAATCTTGACCAATCTCTTCCATGCTTTGAATATATGGAGAATAAATAGAATCAGATATATTTTCAAGAATATCAAACAAGGATACATTTTCAGTAAGTTCAACTTCACCATATGCCTTCTTTTTAATATTCATAGAAAGCCTAATTTCTTCAAAAGCAAAATATTTCTTTAATAACCCCTTAATAAGATAGTACTTTTCAGTTGGTTCTCCATCTTCAGTTAATAGACAGTCATAATCATAGCTTGTAATAGTGGGCAAATATTTATCTGAATAATTAGCTCCATTAAAAAAGCCAAAGTTAGTTCCTCCATGGAACATATAAAAATTCACAGATGCTCCCGCTTTGAGCATTTCCTCAAAAACTACAGCCACTTCCTGACTATCTCTTGTATGATGATGTTCTCCCCAATGATCAAACCAACCATTCCAATACTCCATGCACATTAAAGGTCCTTCTTTTTCAAACTCTTTTAACTTATTAAAGGATGCTTGAACATTTGAACCAAAGTTTGCAGTTTTATATAACTCAGGAAGTGTTCCTCCTTCAAGCATTAAATCATTTGGTCCATCAGAGGTGAATAACAGTACATCAATACCCCTTTTTATTAGAGCCTCCTTTAAATAACTTAAATATTCTTTATCATTACCATAGCTTCCATACTCGTTTTCTATCTGCATAGCAATAATTGAACCACCATTTGTGCACAATAAAGGCTTCAGTTTTTTTACTAATTCCTCATAATATTTATCCACTCTATGTAAAAATGGTTTATATGCACATCTTAGCCTCATGTTTCTATCCTTAAGCAGCCAGGAGGGTAGTCCTCCAAACTCCCATTCTGCACATATATATGGGGATGGTCTAACTATGACAAAAAGACCTACATCCTGTGCAATAGTTATGAACCTTTCGATATCGGCTATCCCCTGAAAATTATATTCTCCAGGTTGAGGTTCATGTAGGTTCCAAGCCACATAGGTTTCTACAGTATTAAAACCACAATTCTTAAGTTTTTCTAGTCTATCTCTCCAATATTCTGGTACTACTCTAAAGTAGTGAATACTTCCAGAGATAATCTTAATCTCATTATCATTATAAAAAAACTTACCATTTGTTATTGTAAAATTAGACACAAGCTCATCCCCCATCCCAATAATCAATGTCTTTTTTTGCTTTCCTACAACTATATGCTTATATTGTACTTTCTACACACTTATGTGTATTTAGCAATTTGGTCATAATTTTTGATTAGATGGACACCACATGCAGTTGAAAGCCTGTGATGAAATTTAAAGTATCATCACAGGCTTTCAATCCATAGTATGTAATATAAGTGAATATTATTTTTATATATTATTCAGTTTAATAACAAGAATTTCACCATTTTCTATTTCAATGGAGCATTTATTATCAGTCATTTCATTAGATATTCCTATGGGTTTTCCAAACTCTATGTTTAGGTTGTTAAGTTCAAATTTTAATCCAGTAGACTTTAACCCTTTTGCATTTCCTAATAAAGGAATTATAGAAACTGTCTCTCCAATCTTTCCATGACATTGAACATTATCCCTACATAAATAAATTGTACTATCCTTAGAAATAATACAACCCTTTGCACCTTTTTCTGCAATTATATGCAGCAGTCCAATATTCCCAAGGCTGTGATCTATTCTTGAACCTATTCCAGCAATTATGCAAATCTCTATGCACCCAAGTTCAAGTGCTTTGTATACACATATTTCTGTATCAGTATAATCCTTATCCTTAGAATACCTAATTATATCGACACCATTTTCCATAAAGAAGCTTAGTATTTCCTGGTCTATAGAATCAAAATCTCCAATTAAGTAATCTGGAATAATACCATTCTTATATGCAAAGTCTCCTCCACCATCTGCACAAATAATATAATCCGTTGATGAGATCTCTTCTGTTAAATCTTCAATATCTCCAGCCTCTCCATATGCAATTATTATTGCCTTCATATCCTGCTACCAATTCTTTTAAACTCAAGGATAGTTTTCTCTATGTCACTGCTATTAAAAATAGCAGAGCCTGCAACAATTACATTTGCTCCAGCTTTAACAATCTGAGGTAGGTTTTCTAGATTTACTCCACCATCAACCTCTATATCAAAGGACCTATTTTCTATTGTATTTCTTAATTTTTCAATTTTATTTATTATATTCCTAATAAATTTCTGTCCTCCAAACCCTGGATTTACACTCATTAGTAATACCATATCTAAATCATCAATAACATAATTCAAAACCTCTAGAGGGGTAGCAGGGTTCAAAGCCACAGCTGCTTTAATATTGTGTCCCTTTATGTTTTGAATTGTTCTATTTAAATGTTTACAGGTTTCTGCATGAACTGAAATAATATCAGCACCAGCCTCTGCGAATTGAGGAATATACTTATCAGGATCCTCAATCATCAAATGTACATCAAAAATCATTTTGGATTTAGGTCTTAGGGCTTTGACTACTAATGGACCGATTGTTATATTAGGCACAAAATGTCCATCCATAACATCAATATGCAATAGCTCTGCTCCTGCCCTTTCAACCTTACAAACATCACCATAAAGATTGCTAAAATCTGCAGATAATATTGATGGTGCAATTTTTATCATTACCACTTCCTCCTATTCTCTTGTAATTCCTTAAGAATTCCTAAATAAGTGTTATATCTTTCTTGTGTTATCTTGCCCTTCTCAACCATTTCCTTTACCTTACATCCACTTTCCTTTCCATGTATGCAGGAAGAATATTTACACTCTCCCAAATACTTTGCGAATTCTCTAAAGGAATATTGAAGATCTCCAATTTCCATGAAACTCAAATCCAGAGAGGAAAAACCTGGGGTGTCTACAAGAAATGTACCCTGTGATATTTTAATTAGCTCTGAATGCCTAGTAGTATGTTTACCCCTCTCTACTTTTCCGCTAATGTCCCCTGTTTCCATAACCACTTTATCCTGAACTTTATTAAAAATAGTTGATTTTCCAACACCTGAGGGTCCAGCAAATACAGATATCTTACCCTTCATACTTTCCTTTAAGAGTTCTATTCCCTCACCTGTTTTACCATTTGTGATAATCAAATCATATCCTATCCCTTTATATGAGTGTTTAATTTTCTCAATTTCATCAGCATCAGCCAAATCACTTTTATTTATACAAATTAATGCATTTATTCCATAATGCTCAATCAAAATAAGTAGCTTATCAAGCAAAAGGTAGTTTATATCAGGTTTTTTTAAAGCAAATACTAGAATTGCCTGGTCAATATTTGCAACTAAAGGTCTTACTAATTGATTCTTACGGGGTTGAATTTCATTAATTATACCATGTTTATCATCTAATAATTCTACATATACTCTATCTCCTACAATTGGCGAGAGTTTTTCCTTTCTAAATATCCCTCTTGCCTTGCATTCAAAAATATTTTCATCATTGTCCTCAACATAATAAAAGCCTGCTATTCCTTTTACTATTACCCCTTCTTCCATAAATACCTCCTACTCTGATTGGCCTTCAGGTTCTGTTTGATTAGTCTCCGATTTATTTAATGTAATATTTACAATAGAACCTTCCTTTAACTGAGTACTTGCTAGGACACTCTGAGAAATAACTACTTCGTCAATATAGGTTGAATCAGTTCCATAGTTTATTGAACCTAATGAAAGTTTACTGCTTAACAATTCATTTTGAGCCTCAGTTAATGTCTTACCAATTAAATAGGGAACAGTAGTATATGTTAACTCAGGTCCATTACTTATAATAATGTTTACCTTGCTATCTTTTTTCACCATGCTTCCCGCTGTTGGTAATTGTTCAATAATCAAATCTTTTTCTACCTTATCACTGTATTTTGTATCAGTTGAGCCTAATTCCAAGCCTTGTTTTCTTAGCAATGTTTCAGCATCAACTACATTAATATTTTTAATATCCGGTACTTCTACCTGCTCAGGTCCTGGACTTACAAAAACAGTTACAGGATAATCAAGCTTTACATAAGTACCCTCTTCTGGATATATTTTTACCACTTCACCTGCAGGTTTTTCAGAGCTTACAGTTTTACTATCCATTCTTAGTCCTGCCTTCTCAAGTAGATTTCTAGCATCCACCTCCTGCATACCAAGAATAGGAGGTATTTTAACTTCTTGAACAACCATCCACTTGTTAAATGCAAATACTCCACCTATTACAAGAAGCATTAATAAAGATAGTGTACCAAATGTTATTTTCACTGTTCTAGCTCGTTTTTTCACTTTTCTCTTTTTCTCTAATTCACCATCAATATCTTCTACTGAAATAACCCTTGTTTTTTCCTTCTCAGTTTCCCAATTATATAGCATAGTATTAGGGCTGTTTTGTGCCAGCTCAAGATCACCAATTAAATCTCTAATATTTTGATACCTTTTACTCATGTCCTTCTGCATAGCCTTTATTACTATATCATTTAATGCATTTGGTATGTTATGATCCACTTCAATTGGCTCAATAACAGTTTCTTGAATATGCTTTAATGCAACTGTTATGGGACTTTCCGCATCATAGGGCAGTCTTCCTGCAATCATTTCATACATAACAACTCCAAGGGAGTAAATATCCGTTCTATGGTCACTATATCCTCCTCTTGCCTGTTCAGGGGAAAAATAATGAACAGAACCCATTACCTTTCCTGTATTAGTCATTGTCATTGTAGAAGAGGCCCTTGCAATACCAAAATCAGCTACTTTGATAATTTTATCATCAGTTATCATAATGTTATGGGGCTTTATATCCCTATGTACAACTCCATTTTTATGAGCATGCTCTAATCCATAGGAAATCTGCTTAGCAATATTAATAGCCTCCATTGGCTCAATTTTCTCTTTTTCTTTTATATATTCCTTAAGAGTTTGACCATGAATATATTCCATTACAATATAATATATTCCATCCTCTTCTCCTACGTCATATATACCTACTATATTGGGATGGGAAAGACTTGCTGATGCCATGGATTCTCTCTTAAATTTCCTAACAAATTCCTCATCTGTGGTAAACTCTTGCCTTAATATCTTTATAGCAACATACCTATTAAGTAATTGACATCTAGCCTTGTAAACCAAAGCCATGCCGCCTTCTCCCACCTTCTCAAGCAACACATATCTATTTCCCAATATTTTACCTGACAGGTTGTTCATATTCCCCCTCCTTCCTGGCGATAATCACAGAAATATTGTCACTACCTCCCCTTTCATTTGCCAATTTAATTAGATCCTCAACTGCATCCTCATGCCTTAAGGATATTATATCTAATATTTCGTTGCTGCTTACATAACCAGTTAAGCCATCTGTGCAAAGCACAATAATATCACTATCTCCCAGGCTTCCTATTTTTGTATCAATAACTACATATTCTTCAGTTCCAATTGATCTTGTAATTACATTTCGATTAGGATGATTCACTGCTTCACTTTCTGTTATACTTCCATTATCTATAAGCTGCTGTACAAATGAATGATCCTGAGTAATTTTATGTATGCCATTGTTATTTATTATATATGCCCTGCTATCCCCTACATGTCCAATGTAATACCAATTTTCAAGCATTAAACAGCATGTTAAGGTTGTTCCCATTCCCTTTAACTTTTCATCATCAAATGATTTTTTATATGTCTCTTGGTTTGCTTTTATAATTGCATCTCTTAGCAATTCCTCTTTATCACTATATAAATTAAAATTTTCAAACACATAATTTCTGACTGCTATGGATGCAACTCTACTTGCAACCTCTCCTCCATTATGTCCACCCATTCCATCTGCAGCAATAAGCAAGCAATACTTATTACTCTTTAGGGTTAAAACATAATCCTCATTAACCTCTCTTATTTTCCCCCTATCGGTTTTACATTTTATATGCACAAAAACACCCCTTTTAACTTTCAGTCCTATAGCTTCTTCTTAGTTGTCCACAAGCAGCATCAATATCACTTCCCAGCTCTCGCCTCACAGTTGTTTCAATACCATTTAAGAGTAAAACTTGCTTAAACTCCTCAATCCTTGTCTTTTGCGATTTCTCATATTTTCTCTCCTTAACCTTATTAATTGGAATAAGATTAACATGACATAGTAATCCTTTTAACCTCATAGACAGCTCTTTAGCATGCTCTAATCTATCATTAATCTCATCAATTAATGCATATTCAAATGTTATTCTTTTATTTGTTTTTTCTATATAATAATTACATGCATTTATCAATTCTTCATAAGAATATTTATTAGCAATAGGCATTAACCCTTTTCTAATTTCATCATTGGGAGCATGAAGAGAGATTGCAAGGGTTATTTGAAGATTCATATCTGCTAAATTAAGAATCTCTGGAACAAGTCCACAGGTGGACAATGTAATATGCCTCATTCCAATATTAATTCCTTCCGGATAGTTAATAATCTTAAAAAACCTCAACACATTCTCCAAATTATCCAAGGGTTCACCTGATCCCATTAATACTATATTTGAAACCTTCACACCAGCATCCCTTTGAACCTTTAAAATTTGGCCAATCATTTCTCCCCCAGTTAAGTCCTTGTTTTTCCCTCCTATAGTTGAGGCACAGAAGCTACATCCCATACTACAGCCTGCTTGAGTTGATATACAAATTGAATTCCCATAGGAGTATCTCATAAGAACACATTCAATTAAATTTCCATCCTTTAAATGCATTAAATACTTAACAGTTCCATCATTAGCTGATTCTTGCTTTGTCTCCACTTCCATATTACATATATATCCATTATCCTTTAATTTTTCTCTAAGAGCAATAGATAAATCTGTCATCTCGTGAAACTCTTCTACTCCTCTGTGTATCCATTTAAATATTTGTTTTGTTCTGAATTTCTTTTCTCCAATTTTAACTAAATAATCTTGGAGTTCATCATAAGTTAAATCCCTATAATCTATCATTTATAATCACCATTTTCTTAATAGTTTTGCAATAAAGAATCCATCCAAATTATGAACATTAGGGAAAAGCTTAATATAACCCTTACTACATGAATCATCCTTTTTAATATCCTCAGGTATATATTTGCATATGCTTTCCAATTTAAAGTTTTCATTGTTTTCAAGGAAGGATTGAATTATTTCTTCATTTTCCTCCTCTGATATAGTACAAGTACTATAAACAAGTGTCCCTTCCCTTTTAACATAATTTGAAGCATTATTAATTATTTCCATTTGTATTTTTTGAAGTTCAATTACATCCTTTTGTGTTACAGTCCATCTTATTTCCGGCTTCTTCCTTATAAGCCCGAGACCTGAACATGGAGCATCAAGCAGCACCTTATCTGCATAATCCTTATATTCCTCTTCAAAGACTGTAGAATCCTTTAATCTTGTCTTAATTATATCTATTCCTAGTCTTTTAGCATTTTTACTTACAAGTTCAAGCTTATGCTCATGTATGTCAAAGGATAATATTTCTCCTTTGTTCTCCATTAGCTGTGCCATATGAGTGGATTTTCCTCCAGGAGCGCTGCATAAATCTAATACTTTATCACCTGTTTGTGGATCTAATACCCTTGTAGCAAGCATTGAACTTTCATCTTGAATAGTAAAGAGTCCTTCAATAAATTCTTCTGATTTTTCTATAGAATGGAATCCTTTTAATACTAATGATTCATCTAATCTTCCATCTATGCATTCAATCCCTTTAGAGGTCAGTAATTTAACCAATTCCTCTTTTTTACATTTTAATGTATTAATCCTAATTGTAAGCCCAGGTGGAACGTTATTTTCCTCCATAAGAGCTACTACAAAATCCTCTCCATAAAGCTTAATAAATTTATCGACAAACCACTCAGGATGTGAGTATTCTATTGAAAGCTTTTTAATTCTATCCTTCACGTCGATTTTGTAAAATTCATCCCTATTTCTTAATATATTTCTGAGTACCCCATTAACAAAGGGTGCAGCTTTTTTATCCTTAAATTTAACTAATTCAACTGCCTGATTTACAGCAGCAAACTCAGGCACCTTATCCATAAAATAAATCTGATAGACTCCTGTTCTTATACAGCTTAAAACCCAAGGGGATATTTTATTCAATTTTAATTTAGAAAATTTTTGAATCATGTAATCAATTTTCAGTTTCCACCTTAGAGTTCCATAAAGTATTTCAGTTGCAAAAGCCCTGTCAATGGGCTCTGGATTGTACTGTTTAAAGTATTGATTAAGTTTAATATTTGAAAAGGACTTTTTTTCTTCAATATCAAATAATGTTTTTATTGCAATTAGTCTTGCTATATCATCCATAAAGTACCTCCTGACATTCAATAATGCTACGTATTCTAGAGTATGTCTAGTTTTATAATAATATAAACTTATAAGGCATACAACATACTTGTTTTATAACATATCTACATAAAGGAAGGATAGTTTTATTTAATCCAAAGTTATTCCTTTTTCAATATCATGACCATTTAAGTAAGCTATTGTATCCATTCTTTTACTACCGAATTCCTGAAGTTCCTTTATTAATATACTTCCTCTACTACATGCAACTTCAATTCCTTCTTTGGACAAATTAATTATTTCTCCTGGTTTTGAATATAAACCTTGACTTTTATATTCTGCTTTCCATATTTTTATCATATTACCTTTATAAAATGTGTGTGCTCCTGGCCATGGGGTAATACCACGAATTAAATTATAAATTTCAAAACTGTCATTAGCCCATTTTATGTGTCCTAATTCCTTGTTCAACATTGGTGCATAGCTTGAATCTTCATCCTGCTGTTTTTCTGGAGTTATATTACCCTTTTCAATCCTACTAAGGGTTTCAATAAGTAAATTTGCACCAATATTCATCAATTTATCATGAATCTCCTCATATGTATCATTCTTATTTATAACTATTTCACTTTTCAATAGTATATCACCTGTGTCAACTCCCTCATTCATAAGCATTGTTGTAACACCTGTTTTATCATTTCCACGGATTATTGACCAATTTATTGGTGCTGCTCCTCTTAGCTCAGGCAATAGGGATGCATGAACATTAACACATCTATACCTTGGTATCTCAAGTACTTCTCTTGGAAGTATTTGTCCAAAAGCTACTACAACAATAGTATCAGGATTGATATCCTTTAATAAGTTTATAACTTCAATATCCTTTTTTAGTTTAATAGGTTGATAAACAGGTATATTATGCTTTAGAGCTTCTTCCTTCACAGGACTATACTGCAGCTTTTGTCCTCTTCCTTTAGGTCTGTCTGGTTGAGTAAATACTGCAGCAACTTCATGATGCTCTATTAGCTTGTTAAGAGTTGGAACCGCAAAATCAGGGGTCCCCATAAATACAATTTTCATAACACTCACCTACTCTTATTCCTTTTCAATTTTATCAATAAAAAGTATTCCATCCAAATGGTCTATTTCATGGCAAAATGCTCTAGCAATCAAATCCTCACCAGTTAATATAATTTCCTCACCCTTATCATCCAATGCTTTTACTGTTACCCTTTGAGGTCTTTCTACTATTCCACTTCTTCCGGGGACACTTAAGCAACCTTCTTCACCACTTTGGCTTCCTTCCATAGCTATTATTTCAGGATTAATAAGTTTGATAATTCCCATCTCTCCTCCATCGATGACAACTGCTCTCTTCAAAATCCCCACTTGAGGTGCAGCTAATCCAACACCATCCTCATGGCCCATTGTTTCAACCATATCTTCTAATAAAATTCTAATCTTTTCATCTACTTCCTGGATTTTTCTACTTTTCTTTCTTAGTAATTCATCTCCAACTTTTCTAACTTCTCTTAATGCCATTCTAATGCTCCTTCTATCCAATATTAAATGGATTCATATCTATACTGTAGTTTACCTTATTTCCATTAAGCATACTATGTAGTATATCATCCATTTTTTTATAGTAGGGATATGCATTGCCCTTAAGAATTATATGCCATCTATAGCTATTTTTAATTTTAGCTATATTACATGGTGCAGGACCTAGCATTTCTACCATTTTTTTATCAATTATATTTTGTATTTCCCTTCCTATTTTCATACAAGTATTTATAAGTTGTTCCTCATTTTCTGAAGTTAATGTTACATATAGTATATCGCTAAATGGAGGATTTTTTAATATTCTTCTTAATTCTATTTCCTTATTATAAAAATTTATATAATCATGCTTACTTGCAAGTATAATGCTGTAATGGTCAGGATCATAGGTTTGAACAACAACCTTACCTTCAATTTCTCCCCTACCTGCCCTTCCAGACACCTGTGTCAATAATTGAAATGTTCTTTCAGCTGCTCTAAAATCAGGAAGATTTAATGTTGTATCAGCTGCTACAACACCAACCAATGTAACATTTTTAAAATCCATTCCCTTTGATATCATTTGAGTTCCTATTAAAATATCTGCATTTTGATCTTTAAACTCATTGTATATTCTTTCGTGTGCTCCTTTTTTTCTAGTTGTATCCATATCCATTCTTAGTATTTTGGCCATTGGAAATTCATTTTTTATCTCCATCTCAATTTTTTCAGTTCCAGCTCCAAAATATTTTATATACTTGCTTCCACACTTTGGGCAGGTCTTGGGAATATCATATTCAAATCCACAATAATGGCACATTAACTTGTTGCTATGCACATGATATGTAAGTGATACATCACAGTTTGTGCACTTTGAAACATATCCACAGGACCTGCAGGAAATAAAAGTTGAATGCCCTCTTCTATTCAAGAATAATATTGTTTGTTCTTTTTTCTCCAAGTTGCTTTTTATTGAATTTAAGAGTTCCACACTAAATACAGATTTATTCCCATTTTTTAATTCATCGCACATATTAATTGTTTTGACCTCTGGAAGCTTTCTGTTGTTTATCCTTTTAAATATTTCAACTAGGCCATACTCCCCTGAAAGAGCTTTATAGTAGCTGTCAATCGATGGTGTAGCAGACCCTAATATTAAAAGTCCATTATTGCTTCTTGCTCTAAATTCAGCTACTTCTTTAGTAAGATATTTGGGTGTGACTTCAGACTTATAAGAGTATTCATGTTCCTCATCTATTACAATAAGCTTTAATTTTTTTACTGGTGCAAATACTGCTGATCTTGCACCAACAACAACCTGTACTCTTCCTTCTTTAATTCTTCTCCATTCATCATACCTTTCTCCATCGGAAAGCTTACTATGAAGTATTGCGACAACCTCTCCAAACCTACCCTTAAATCTTTCTAAGGTTTGGGGAGTTAAAGCAATCTCAGGAACCATTACAATTGCCCCAAACCCCTGTTTAATGACTCTTTCAACAAGATTTAAGTAAATCTCAGTTTTACCACAGCTTGTTACACCATGAATAAGAGTTACTGATTTTCCATTTTTAAAATTATGCATAATATTATCTATAGCATTTTTTTGATCAACTGTTAATTCAACTTTATCAAATACATAATTTTTATCAGCAGGATTTCTATATACCTCAATTAAATCCTTTATTAATAAACCCTTAAGTTCTAGTCCCTTTATTACACTGCTGCTACATTCGTGCTTTTTGCACAATTCTCCTAGAGTTAAATTTTCCCCACTATCAATTATTCTACTTAATATTTCTATCTGTCTTCTATATTTCTTTTTCCCCTCTTTTATAAAATTATTTGCTTTTTCATAATCACTAACCCTATAGATTTCTGTTGTTTTTTTATTTACAGACTGCTCCATCTGCCTTTTTATCTCTACAACACCATCCTTTTCCACATTGTAAAGCATTGTCCTTGTTATTCCAGCCTTACTATCCCATTTGAATTTTGTATACTCAGAGCTTAGATTTAAATATTTTATTAGTTTCCCATGTTTGGTTAATAAAGCATTATCTATATTATTCTTTAATTTCAGGTAAATATTTTCCTTTACATTTACACCTGAGGGCATTATCATCCTAAATGCTTCACCAAGTGTACAAATATATCGAAGGGTATATTTTAAATATAAAGGAAGAATCAGAATTTGGGATTAGCAGACTTAAAAGTATTGTAGATTTAATTGATGATACAGTTTAT
>JARDZI010000362.1 GCA_029240935.1 Clostridiales bacterium | reverse complement strand
ACTTCTATTACTCCCATTCCATAAGAAATAGTGCTTTCTGAGCCTTGATTTAGGTTTAAACCATTTTCATTTATTCCATCATAGCAAGCACCAGTTTCTTTATCAATTAGAGACAGACCTTTTGAGTTCTCACCTTTATACCAATTGAAACATTTCAAAGCATTATTGAGATATTTTTCATTTTTAGTCACTTCATAATACTCCATATATGCATAAAGCATTTCACATGCCTCTATAGGTTGTTCGTCATAGTTGGCAGGGGTCTTTCCTTTTACTAACCATCCGTTGCAACCTATTGGTTTGAAATAATGTGGTTTCATGACTATGCTTTCAAGAAAGTCCATACTTTCCTTAGCAGTTTCCAAATAACACTCTTTACCTAAAAGCCTGTATGCACAAAACAAAGACCAGGGAAAAAAAGCATTACCATAGGTTATAGAGTCTTCAAACCAGTGCCAATTTCCATCTTTATATATTTTGTATTGTTCAATTAAGGATATGGATAGGATTTCAATGTGGGCAAGCATTTCTTCTGAATCTTTTAGAAAGCTTAATCCTACAATGGTGTATGCTTTTGCTCTAGGAGAATTAATAGTATCTATATTTTTATTAGCCTCTTTTAATATACAGGTGCAGGTATTCTTAATATTTTGGGGAACAGATGGGCTTGATATTGTTCGCCCTAAAGCCCATAAGCACCTTCCAAAACAGTCCTCTGAACCCTGGTTTTCTAAAAACTCTCTTTGATAGCTCATAAAATTCTTGAACATACCATTACTATTTAGTGCGTAATAAACAAAGGACAAATACTTGTAAATAAGCTTTAAATATTTCTTCTTGCCAAACTTTTCATAAAGCATAACTGCAAGTATAAGTGCCCTTGCATTATCATCCGTTGTATATCCATGATTTCGATCCGGGACTCCATACTTACTATGTTGAAAAATACCTACATGGTCAGTAAATGTAAATATGTAATTTATGAAGTCCATATCCTTATTTGCCACTGACATTAAACAGCTCCTCTTTCTTGATTCAGTGCAATTACCTTCAAAAACACATCAGTATAGTGTTTTGCAACAATATTCCAATACATTGTTTTACCAAGTTTAATCGTATTCTTCTCCATCCTTATTTTATGCTCCGGATTTTGTAAAATATATTTTAAACATTCAGAAAGAGAATCTGAATTTTCAAATTCTGCAAGTAATCCGCGTTCTCCAGAAAGCATTTCTTGAGCGTAAAGATAAGGTGTAGAAACAATAGCTCTACCATATCCAACAGCGTAAGCTAAAGTGCCGCTGACAGCCTGATCTCTTGATAGGTAAGGTGTCATATAAATATCTGACATTTGTAAGTATTGGATTATTTCATCTTTTGTAAGATATTTGTTAACGAACTTCACATTATCTTCAATATGTAGTTCGATAACTAGTGCTTCTAGCTTTTCTCTATAAGATTCGTTTTTTTGATCTGGATGGGTCTGCCCAAGTATTAAATAAAGAATATTGTTGTTTACTGTGGCAACCTTTGATATGGCTTCAATAGCATATTCAATACCTTTTCCAGGACTTAAAAGACCAAAGGTACTAATTATTTGCTTATCCTCATAGTCAAATTGTTTCTTTAAAGTTTGTCTACTAGGAACAAGCTTAAGGGGTACACCATGATGAATTACTTCAATTTTAGATGGAGAAACTCCATATACTGTTTTTAATAATTCACAAGTGGTTTTTGCCATTGTAATGATTCTTGCGCTTTTTTCACCAAAGGCTTTGATTATTAATCTTTGTTTGTCATTTGGTTCTCTTATAATCGTATGTAGGGTAGTAATTACTGGAATATCTATATTATTCAATAAATCCAATATATAGTCGCCATGATCTCCACCATAAATACCATATTCATGTTCTATAACTAATAAATCAATATTTGAATTGTTTAATTTCTGTGCTAGTTCCTTGTAATCACTTTGATCATTTTGATTAATTTCATATATTACTTTGTTACCATAGTCTCTATGCTTTGAATTATTTATAGCAATAATATTTGTGTCTACTACACCTGCTACATCTATAGCATCTATAAGGTCCTGGGTAAATGCAGCAATACCACATTCACGAGGTGGACTTGTGCTTAAAAAAGCAATATTTAATAGTTTGTTTTTTATCATTTATTTCTTCTCCTTTTAAATCATTAACTATATTTTAGTTCTTATAGTTTAAAATTAAAGTGCGATTTTTTTATTTAGAATATCTGTTTCATTAATATTCATGTTGAAAATACTCTTAAGTATCGTAAATTTTGAGTCAAGAATAATATCAGAAAACGTGGAATTGTCTTGAATACTCATTTTGTCCCAAATAATTGAGTTCGTGATTCTATTGTTTGAACCTGTTCTGCAATTATTGCCAATGATAGTGTAAGGACCAATAGTAGAGAATGCTCCGATTACAGTGTTTTCGCCAATATATGCAGGTCCAATAATCTTAGTAGAAGCATGGATTATTGTATTTTCACCTATAAATATGTCCTGACCTTCATTCTTGAATTCCGGTAAAGGACAGGCTCCACTTAACATATCCTCATGGGCTTGTATATACTTTTCAATGGTGCCAATATCAATCCAATATGCGTCACTTTTATAAACTGCAATAGGATAACCTTCTCTTAGTAATAAAGGGAATGTCTCTCTTTCAATTGATACTACCTGTGAATCTGGGATTTCCTTTAAAACATTTGGTTCAAATATATAGATACCAGCATTAATAAAGTTTGATTTTATCTCTGATAGCTTTGGTTTTTCAGTGAAGGATTCAGCATAAAGATTCTCATTATATTCAATAACACCATAGGCAGAAGGATTTTCAACTTGTGTGACAGCAATTGTAACTGCTGCACATTTTTCTTTGTGAAATTTCATCATATCAATAATATTAATATCACTTAATATATCAGCGTTAAATATGATAAAAGTATCATTGAAAAACTCTTCAGTATTTTTAATTGCACCTCCTGTACCTAAAGGAATATCCTCACATATATAATGAATTTTTAATCCTAATTTTGTACCATCGCCAAAATGTTCTTCTATTTTTTGTGGCTTATAACATGTGCTTAGTATAATTTCATCAACGCCACAATCCTTGAGTTTTAACATGTTTCTTTCTAAAAGTGGTTTTACCATCATTGGTACCATAGGTTTAGGTAAATCCTCAGTTAATGGTTTTAATCTGGTTCCTATTCCACCTGCAAGAAATAATGCTTTCATAAATCTTCCTCCTTAATAGTTAGTTTTTTAAAGCACACTTCCTTGGAAAAAGTGTCATTATCGAATATTATTTTGTTTTTAATTATCTTCACTAGGTTCTGGGCAATTGTTCATATATTGAAGCAACTCACACAAATTTGCAGTTGCAAGTCCTATACAGGAATCAGCTCCACCATAATACATACGAACTATGCCAGTCGCCTCATCAAGTATCCATCCACAAGGAAATACTACTTGATCAACATCTCCAAATTTTTCATAAGGTTCTTCTGGTCCAAAAACCCATTCATTACTTCTTTTTAAGACCTTTGTTGGATTTTCTAAGTCTA
>JARDZI010000053.1 GCA_029240935.1 Clostridiales bacterium | reverse complement strand
CAAGACCTTTATATCTCTGAATTGTAACATTCCCATCCTTGCCTAATTCAGCTAACTTGTTCTCAAGTTCCTTATCGCTATAAACATAATAATCCTTTTTACTCTTGTTTATTTTATACAGTGGCGGCTGAGCAATATAAACATGTCCTTGTTCCACAAGAGGTTTCATATATCTGTAAAAGAATGTGAGAAATAGTGTTCTTATATGTGCTCCGTCAACGTCCGCATCTGTCATTATTATTATCTTATCATATCTTATTTTTTCAACATCAAATTCTTCACCGATTCCTGCACCAAATGCAGTAATCATACACCTTATTTCCTCATAGCCTAATATCTTATCAAGCCTCTGTTTTTCAACATTCATTATCTTACCTCTAAGTGGTAGGATTGCTTGAAACCTTCTATTCCTGCCTTGCTTTGCAGAACCTCCCGCTGATTGCCCCTCAACAAGATATATTTCGCATTGCTTAGGATCTCTTTCAGAACAATCAGCAAGCTTTCCAGGAAGGGATGTGTTTTCTAAAACATTCTTTCTTCTTGTAAGTTCCCTTGCTTTTCTTGCAGCATCCCTTGCTCTTGCTGCTAATACGCACTTTTCCATAATAGCTTTTGATATAGATGGATTTTCTTCTAGAAATGCAGATATTTTATCTCCTACAACTGTATCCACTATACCTCTAACCTCAGTATTTCCAAGCTTAGTCTTTGTCTGTCCCTCAAACTGGGGGTTAGTAACCTTTACAGAAATTACCGCTGTAATTCCTTCCCTTGTATCTTCACCTGAAAGATTTTTGTCAGCTTCCTTTAAAAAACCATATTTTCTTCCATAATCATTAATAACCCTAGTAAGCGCAGTTTTAAAACCTATTACATGTGTTCCACCTTCAGTTGTATCTATGTTATTTGCAAATGAGAAGATACTTTCATTGTATCCATCATTGTACTGAAGTGCTATTTCTACTAAAGTATCATCCTTGCTTCCCTCAATATATACAGGCTTTTCGTGTAGAACATCTTTGTTTCTATTTAGATATACTACAAATTCATTTATACCACCATTATACTGATAAACATCACTCTTTTCAGTTCTCTCATCAGTGAAGGTTATTTTAATTCCTTTATTTAAAAAAGCTAATTCTCTTAATCTTTGTGATAGAGTTTCAAATTCATATTCTATTGTTTCAAATATTTCAGAATCAGCCAGCCAAGTAACCTTAGTTCCTGTAATCTTTGATTTTCCAACAACTTCAAGAGGTGTTACAGTTTTACCTCTTTCAAATCTTTGTTTACTAATTTTTCCATCCAACATTACTTCAACCTCAAGCCATTCAGAAAGCGCATTAACAACGGATGCACCAACTCCGTGAAGACCTCCTGATACCTTATAGCCTCCACCTCCAAATTTTCCACCAGCATGAAGTACAGTATATACTACTTCTACAGCAGGCATATTCATCTTTGGATGCATACCTATAGGTATTCCTCTTCCATCATCAACTACTGTAACCGAATTGTCAGGATGAATAGTAATATCAATATTATTACAGAATCCTGCCATTGCCTCATCTATTGCATTGTCAACTATTTCATATACAAGATGCTGTAGTCCCCTAGGACCTGTGCTACCTATATACATACCTGGTCTTTTTCTTACTGCTTCCAGACCTTCTAATACTTGTATCTGTTCTGCCTCATACTTTTCTGTTATTTTAGCCATTAAATCCACCTCTTTTAAGCATTATAGTTCATCGACAAATCCACTTCTTTTTGCCAATGTAATTGAGGAAATAGGTGATAAGTATATAATACTCTTTTTATTTCTTTCAGTCAGGATAAAGGATTTGTGATTATCCTTTGTAATTCTTTTTATAAAACCCTCTTCTTCTGCAATCTTTAAAAAATGTTTAGTATCTATACTTGTCGTAGAATTTATATCAAATATTGCAATAACTTCTCTTAAAGGTATTACTACATTCTCACCAAGATGTAGAAACATATATAGAATCCTCCTTAAGTTTTATATTTTATTTCCTCGAAGACTTTTAAACAAACAATTCTATTATAAATTATAATCCTAATTTTTTTAAAAGTACACCCTATCTTTTATATAAAGAGCTATATATTAAAAATAGAACACTAGTTCGTTAAAAATCAAAATACAGGCTATTCTATATATCTAGTTTTTTAACCATTCCTTCTTTTACATTAAAAACATCTTTATGTTCAAAATGATATGAATTCAAATCATTTAAACTTGTACAAGTTACTATTGTCTGAATTTCCTTAAGTGATGTTAATAAAAAACTCTGTCTCTTTGAATCTAGCTCTGATAACACATCATCTAGAAGCAAAATTGGGTATTCACCTACCTCAGATTTAATAATTTCAAGCTCTGATAATTTTAGGGATAGGGCTGCTGTTCTCTGCTGCCCCTGGGATCCATACATTCTTGCATCCATACCATTTATGTAAATCAACAAATCATCCCTGTGTGGACCTTTCATTGTAATCCCTCTACTTATATCGTCATTAATATTTTCAGTATAATACTTTAATAGCTTATTTTTTACATCATTTTTATCCTTAAATTCCTCTGCACTTAACTGATAAACTATTTCTAGCTCTTCTTTTCCATCTGTAATCTTTCTATGCATGAGTTTAGCAATAAGACCAAGCTTTTTTATAAATTCATTTCTTACTTCAGTAATAAAACTACCGTATTCTGCAAGCTGCTCACTAAAAACCTCAATTGTATATTTTATTGAGTCAGAGTATTTTGCTGACTTTAAAAGAGTGTTTCTTTGCATTAAGCAGTTATTATACTGGGAGAGTGCATAGTGATATTTAGGTCTTATCTGATTTAGTTCATTATCAATAAATTTTCTTCTAATTCCTGGACCTTCTTTTACAAGCTTTAAATCCTCTGGTGAAAATATTACTGCGTTTACTGCTCCTAAAATATCAGAGGTTTTAGTTTTTTTTATTCCATTTATCTTTATTGCTCTTTTTTCTTCACTGCTTAATAAAAACTCCATGATAATTTCACCGAAGTTTTTTACTACTTCAGCCTTTATATAAGTCTTTGTCTTTCCCCATTTTATTAAATCCTTATCCCTTGATGTCCTATGGGACTTAATACTGCTTATATAATATATGGATTCCACTATATTTGTCTTTCCCTGAGCATTTTCACCCACAAATATATTCAATCCCTTATTAAAATTTAAATTTAATCCTATGTAATTTCTAAAATTTTTAAGCTCAAGGGATTTTAAATACATATATATTCTCCTAAACTAAATTATTTGATATTCACCAGCATCAGTAATACTAATTATATCACCCTTATGCAGCTTTTTCCCTCTTTCCTTTGCTACTTCTCCATTAACCAAAATGTCCCCATTTGCAATCATTAGCTTCGCAAAGGAACCACTGTCTGCAATTCCAGCCCATTTTAAAAATTGATCAAGCTTTATATACTCTGTTTTTATTTCTATATTTTTCATAATAACCTCCTGTTCATTAAATATCAAACTTTAGAAAACCACCTGATATCAGGTGGTTAATTATTTCCATTTATTCTAACTGGAAGAACAAGATATATATAATCATCATTATCAACCTTCTTAATAATACATGGACTTACATTTGTTGAAAACTCAAGATATACTTCTTCTGAATCTATAATTCTTAGAACATCCATAAAATATCTTGCATTAAATCTTATCTTAAGCTCATCACCCTCTAAATTAATTTTTACTTCCTCATAAACCTTTCCCATTTGAGAGTTAGATGTAATTATAAGCTTATCTTCTTTTATTTCAAAGGTCACTAGATTAGTTCTTCCTTCCCTGGCAAGAAGTGAAGCACGTTCTATACTGTCCATTAATTCTCCAACATTTGCTCTTACTCTAAGTCTATACTCGTCTGGTAATATCTGCCTGTAATTTATAAAGTCACCATCCAGCAGTCTTGATATAATTTTAGTATTTCCAAGATTGAACAAAATATGGTTAGGTGTAAAGGTAATTTTGACCAAATTCTCTGATGGCTCAAGTATTTTTGATATTTCAGTTAAGGTTTTTCCAGGAATTACAGCAGTGATGTTGTTTTTATTCTCTATATTCACAGATTTTATAGCTAATCTATATCCATCAAGTGCCACAAAGCTTAAAGTATCTTCTTTTACCTCAAACAATACTCCTGTGAGTATAGGTCTTGTTTCATCCTGTGCTATTGCAACTATTGTCTGTTTTATCATACTTCTTAATATATCCTGGGAAACTTCATACATGGAATTTTCATTTATCACAGGAAGTCCTGGGAACTCAGCCGGATTATTTCCTATTAATGTAAATTCCGACTTTTGACATGTTATGTAAACATTATTATTTTCAATTTTTAATGTCAGATCATCATTTGGAAGCTTTCTAACAAACTCTCCTAATAATTTAGAATTTAATACTATAGAACCATTTTGGTGTACATCTGCTTGTAAATAGGTTTCTATTCCTAAATCCAAATCTGTAGCGGTTAATATAACCTTGTTATCAATTGCTTTTATTAAAATGCCCTCAAGTATAGGATATGTCGTTTTACTTGATGTTGCTTTTTGTACAGTATTAATTGCTTCTTGAAGAATGTTTTTTTCACAGGTAAACCACATGATAAATCCTCCTTTTATCCACAGTCTAAAATTTATATAATAAGAGAGATAATATATTAAAAAAATAGTAGTAATAGTAATAGGGGCTGTGGATTTGTTAATAACCCCTATGAGCACTATTACTAAAAGATTTAAGCAAAAAAAATTGGGGATAAAATGTTAACATGTATGCTTAATTTATCCACTATATTATTGCTAAATGTGCTAAAAAATAATTATCAACAAAATAAGCACCTTAAATGAATACAATTGTGGATTATTTTTGCTGAAGCTTTTTGGTAAGGTCATCAATTGTATTCTTTAGGCTGTCATCCTCATCTACTTCTTTATTTATTTTTTCATATGCATGTATTACAGTGGTATGATCCCTTCCCCCAAACTCTTCACCTATCTTTGGAAGTGAAAGGTCAGTTAGCTTTCTTGCAAGGTACATTGCAATTTGTCTTGGAAAAGCAACATTCCTTGTCCTTCTCTTAGATTTAAAGTCATCAATACGAAGATTATAATAGCTTGAAACAACATCCTGTATTAGGTTTATAGTAATTTGCTTTGAGTTTCTATTGGATATTATATCTTTAAGTGCTTCTGATGCAAGATCAACACTTATTTCCTTATTAGTAAGGGATGAAAATGCTACTACTCTAATAAGAGCCCCTTCAAGTTCTCTAATATTTGATTGTATTTTATTTGCAATGTAAACCATTACATCATTTGATATATTCAAATTTTCAACATCAGCTTTTTTCTTAAGAATTGCAATTCTTGTCTCAAAGTCAGGGGCTTGAATGTCTGCAATAAGACCCCATTCAAATCTTGATCTAAGCCTGTCTTCTAATGTTGGAATTTCCTTTGGAGGCCTGTCACTTGATATAATTATTTGTTTATTAGATTCATGTAGTGTATTAAAGGTATGGAAAAACTCTTCTTGAGTTCTTTCTTTACCAGCAATAAACTGAATATCATCAACTAAAAGTACATCAACATTTCTGTACCTATTTCTAAATTCTACATTTTTATCATCCTTAATTGAATTTATAAGCTCATTTGTAAATTTTTCTGAAGAAACATACACAACCTTTGCATTTGGATTGTCTTGAAGTATATAGTGTCCAATTGCATGCATAAGATGAGTTTTACCTAGTCCAACTCCTCCATATATAAAGAGTGGGTTATATGCTTTTGCTGGAGCTTCTGCAACTGCCAGTGATGCAGCATGGGCAAAACGGTTACTGTTACCTATTACAAATGTATCAAATGTATACTTTGGAATTAGAACAGATGTTAAAAATTCCTCAGGAGGATTCTTTATTCTGTGTCTGTCCCTTTCATTACTAGTGTTCCCTTGATTCTGAAAATCCTTAATCATATCATCAGAGCTTAATAGAAAGGTCACCTCATATTTCTTTGAGGATACTAGTTTTATTGCATTTGATATTAGGTCTTTGTATCTAGCTTCTAATATGCCCTTTGTAAAATCGTTTGGAACGGATAAGAAAATTGTATCCTGGAAGATTTTAACTGGTTCGATGCATTTTATCCAAGTATTAAAGCCAACCTCAGTTAGTTCTGCTTTAATAATGTTGAGAATTTTTTCCCATAAATCGGATAGTTGATTACCCATTTGACTGCCTCCTATTTCTTAGGTAAAAATATAATATTTTAATCAACAAAGTTATCCACAGATAGCTATTACATAAAAGAAGATAACCAAAACTGGAAAAAATTATTCACACTATTGTGAATATGTTAATAAAAGTTGCAAAAAATAATAAATTGAGATTCTATCCACATTTTGTTGTTAACATGATTAACATGGACAAAATATTGAGAAGTTACATAAAAAATGATTGAATAAAGTAAAATTAATCAAGTTATGCACATGTTTATCCACAGAGTGTGTATAACTTGATATTAATCAACAAAAAATAAACAAATAGAAAAAACTTATAACTCCTATATATATTATCAAAAAAATTATCCACAATCAACAGTTATCCACAATTTTGTTTTTGTGGATAAAAAACTAGATTGGAATCATGTATTTCTTGACAGTTTCAATCCAGAAATATATAATCTTTATAGTAATGCAATTAGTGAAGTTCCGCATTGTTATATAAAGTTGCTAAAGGAGGTGTTCGGAATGTTTATGACTTATCAGCCAAAAAAGAGACAAAGAAAAAGAGAACATGGTTTTAGAAAGAGAATGAAGACTAAGAATGGAAGAATAGTCCTACTTAGAAGAAGAAGAAAAGGTAGAAAGAAATTGACAGCATAAGGCCGCTAATCTGTGGCCTTTTTCTTCAATAGGGTTAATTGTATTGTGAGATAAGCTCTTTTACAAATAACCTTGGTTTTTAAAGAAAGGAAAATTCAATGAAAAGTGAAGAAAGAGTCAAAAAAAATTCCCACTTCAGATATATATATAATCGAGGCAAGTCAATTAGTAATGCTAGTTTAGTAATGTATACTAACAAAAATAATAAACCTATAAATAGAATTGGTATTTCTGTAAGCAAAAAAATTGGAAATAGCGTAATTAGAAATAGGGTAAAGAGATTGATAAAGGAAAGCTACAGGAATAATAGTGAAAGGTTTATTAAGGGATATGACATAATATATATTGCTCGTATAGGAACTTCAAAATTAAAATATATTGATATTGAAAAATCTATTTTTAATTTAGCAAAAAGAGGTGGAATATTAAAAGAGGGTGAAAAGAATTGAAAAAATTCTTAATATTCATTATAAGAATTTATAGAGTATTAATATCGCCTATGAAACCACCAAGTTGTCGATTCTACCCGACTTGCTCAATATACGCAATTCAGGTTATTGAAAAATATGGTGCCTTTAGGGGTACTTTTATGGCTATAAAGAGGATACTGAAATGTCATCCGCTACATCCAGGGGGATATGATCCGGTTCCTTAAATAAGGAGGTTTAAATATTGGATTTTTTAATAAAACCATTAACTAGTTTTTTCGATTTAATATCTCAGGCTATGGTTTCTATTACAGGTAGTAATAATTTAGGACTTGCTTACTTCTTTGCAATATTCATATTTACAGCAATAATAAAGCTGATTTTACTACCATTAACTATTACTCAGACAAAATCAACAGCAAAAATGACAGAAATGCAGCCAAAACTTAAGGAGTTACAGGAAAAATATAAAAATGACCCTAAGAAATTGCAGGAAAAGCAGATGGCATTATATAAGGAAACAGGTTCTAATCCAATGGCAGGTTGTCTTCCATTGTTATTACAGTTTCCAATATTTATAGCAATGTATCAGATGCTCTACAAGTATCCTGGTTTTGATCAAGTTCCATTTTTTAAGTTAGTTGCATCTAAAATAATGACTGAAAATGGTGGAATAATAAATGGATTACTTTATTTAATAGTTAACCATCCATTTTTATTTATATTACCAATAATTTCTGGTGCTACAACATTTATACAAGGAATTATGATGGCGCCAAAGGGAAATGATGCATCTGCAAAAACTCAAAAAAATATGAATACATTTATGACATTATTTATTATATATATGGGATTTACATTCCCTGCGGCAATGGTTTTTTATTGGATTATTCAAAATGTAATTCAGATATTAACACAATATTTTATTATTAACAAAGTTAAGAAAAATGAAGAGGCTAAGCTTGTAAAATAAGGTGGTGAAAACCTAATGAAATTTATTGAAATTACAGGTAAGAATATCGATGATGCTATTGAGAAGGGGCTTAAGGAGCTTAAGCTAGAAGCTGATAAAGTTGAAGTTGAAGTTTTAGAACATGGCAGTAAGGGAATATTTGGTCTAGGTTCAAAACCTGCTAAAGTAAAACTAACTGTAAAGCATGACTATACTACTGTAGCCAAGATATTTCTCAAGGATATTCTTGATAAGATGGATATACAGTCTGAAATTAACATAATAGAAGAAGCTGATATTATTAGGATAAACCTAGAGGGACCTGATATGGGCATTTTAATAGGATATAGAGGTGAAACCCTTGATGCATTACAGTATCTATTAAGTCTTGTTATAAACAAGGAAAATAAGGATAATGATTATAAAAAAGTTATTCTAGATACTGAAGGCTATAGGAAAAAGAGGGAGGAAACCTTAATAAGGCTTGCAAATAAACTTGCTTATAAGGTTAATAAGTATAATAAAAGTATTACCCTGGAGCCTATGAATCCTTATGAAAGAAGGATAATTCATGCGGCACTGCAGAGTCACCCACATGTTACAACTCATAGCCAGGGTGAAGAACCATATAGAAAAGTTGTAATTGAACTGAAAGGTTAAGACTAAAGCCTTATATGGGAAATTCCATATAGGGCTTTTTCTATGAATAATATAATTTGTTTTTTGTTTTTTTGGTATAATATAATTTTAGAATCATTAAAATTTGTTCAAAATAATAAGGAGTTTAAATAAGGATGTGAATTTAATGAACCTGGATGATACAATTGTTGCAATTTCTACTGCAATAGGCGAGGGAGGAATTGGAATTGTTAGAATAACAGGAGAAGATTCCCTTGATATACTAAATAAGGTCTTTAGTAATATAAAAGATAGAGATACTATGGACATGAAGAGCTTTACCATGAGGTATGGTTATATATTTGATAATGAAACAAATGAAAAAATTGATGAAGTAATTGTAAGCTATATGAAAGCTCCTAATACATATACAAAGGAAGATGTGGTGGAAATAAACTGTCATGGAGGGGTTGTAGCAGTTAGGAAGGTGCTGGCTTTAATTCTAAAAATGGGGGCTCGTCTTGCTGAGCCAGGGGAGTTTACTAAAAGAGCATTTTTAAATGGGAGAATAGATTTATCCCAGGCAGAGGCTGTAATCGATCTTATTAGAGCAAAGACAGATGAGAGTATGAAGGTTGCTTTAGAGCAATCTGATGGGAAACTATCTAATATGGTAAGGGCCTTAATGGATATGCTTTTAGGAATGCTTGCACATGTTGAGGCTGCTGTGGCATTTCCTGAGGATGATATTGAAAATATAGTTAATGATGAAATGATTGAAAATGGATTAAAGCTTCAGGTTGAAATAGATTCATTAATTGAGAGTGCACAAACAGGAAAGATATTAAGGGAAGGACTTAGCACTATTATTGTTGGAAAGCCTAATGTTGGAAAGTCATCCCTATTAAATGAGCTGCTACAGGAAAAGAGAGCAATTGTTACTGATATTCCTGGTACAACAAGGGATGCTATTGAAGAATATATAAATATAAAGGGAATTCCAGTAAAAATTGTTGATACTGCTGGAATTAGAAGCACCCAGGACCTGGTTGAAAGTATTGGAGTTGAGAAAAGTAAAGAATATATTGAAAAATCTGATCTGGTTATTTTTATGATAGATAACAACAGGCCTATTGAGGATGAGGATGAAGAAATAATTAAAATAATACAAGGTAAAAGGGCAATTGTGGTTGTTAATAAAACAGATCTTCCAAAGTTTGTTGATATTGAGTATGTAAAGAGTAAACTTGAAAAGGTTCCCTTTATTTTCACATCAATAAATACAGGTGGAGTGGAAATGATAAAGGATAAAATTGCAGAGATGGTATTTGAAGGTAAAATAATGCCTAAGGATATTTCTGTTACCAATGTAAGACACAGGGATGCACTTATTAGGGCTAGGGAAAGTGTTCAAAGAGGAATAGAAACTATTAGGTCAGGATTACCTTTAGATTTTGCAGGAATTGACTTTAAGGATGGGTATTTAAGTCTTGGAGAGATAACAGGGGACACTGTTGAAGAGGATATAATAGATAGAATATTTGCTGATTTTTGTATTGGTAAATAAAGAAGGGAGGTAGAAAATGTATACAGCGGAAAGTTATGATGTGATAGTTATAGGAGCAGGTCATGCAGGTTGTGAAGCAGCCCTTGCAGCATCTAGAATGGGATGTAAAACTCTTTTGATTACACTTAATCTTGATAGTATTGCAATGATGCCCTGTAATCCATCCATAGGTGGAACTGCTAAGGGGCACCTTGTTAAGGAGATAGATGCCCTTGGTGGACAGATGGGTTTAACGATTGATCATACATATATTCAATTAAAGTTATTAAATACTGCAAAGGGTCCTGCAGTTCATTCTTCTAGGGCTCAAGCTGATAAACAAAAATATCAGAAATATATGAAACATGTGTTGGAGCTTCAGGAGGGTTTGACAATAAAACAGGATGAGGTTGTTTCAATTGATGTAGATAATGGAAAAATAAAAGGTGTTTCAACAAGAAATGGGGCTTACTATGGGTGTAGTACTGCTATTCTAACAACAGGAACATATTTAAAGAGTAAGGTAATAATTGGTGAAGT
The DNA here is from genome assembly GCA_029240935.1 of Clostridiales bacterium. Classification (GTDB taxonomy): domain Bacteria; phylum Bacillota; class Clostridia; order Clostridiales; family Caloramatoraceae; genus JARDZI01. Next base: position 4,119 of record JARDZI010000053.1, on the reverse strand, counting down.
AATGTATAGCAGTGGACCAAATGGATTAGCCTCTGCAAATGAGCTATCTATGAACCTTAGAGAATTAGGAATTGAACTTCGGAGATTTAAGACTGGTACACCTTCCAGAATAAATAAGCGAACTGTTGATTTTTCTAAAATGGTAATTCAACCAGGAGATGAAAAAATAGTTCCTTTTTCCTTCATGTCAGAAGTTAAAGAAATAAGAAGAGAACAGATACCCTGCTGGCTTACTTATACTACGGATGAAACCCATGATATAATAAGGAGCAATTTGTATAGATCACCTATATATAATGGAAAGATTGAGGGGGTAGGGCCAAGATATTGTCCTTCAATTGAAGATAAGGTTACAAGGTTTGCAGAAAAGCCTAGACATCAGCTTTTTATGGAACCTGAAGGTGAAGATACTGAAGAACTTTATGTTCAAGGAATGTCAAGTTCCCTTCCAGAGGAGGTACAAATAGCCATGGTAAGATCCATACCAGGACTTGAAAACTGCGAGGTTATGAGAACTGGCTATGCAATTGAGTACGATGCTATTAACCCTATGCAGCTTAAACTTTCACTTGAACTCAAGGATATAGAAGGTTTATTTTGCGCTGGTCAGATAAATGGTACCTCAGGTTATGAGGAAGCAGCAGCACAGGGCATAGTTGCAGGAATCAATGCTTCATTGAAAACCAAAGGAAGAGAGCCAATGATTTTGCATAGATCAGATGCATACATTGGTGTTTTAATAGATGATTTAGTAACAAAGGGGACAAAGGAACCCTATAGAATTATGACTTCTCGAGCAGAGTATAGATTAATACTAAGACAGGACAATGCTGACATTAGATTGACAAAGATTGGATATGAGGTAGGGCTTGCTACTGAAGAAAGATATTTGAAATATAAAAAAAGAAAAGAAATGATAGAAGAGGAACTAAAACGTATTAAAAAGGTATTTTTCCCTCCATCAGATGAAGTTAATGAGTTTTTAAGAAAATATGAAAGTTCGGAAGCAAAAAGTGGCACTAACCTATTTGACTTAATGAAAAGAACAGAGATGAATTATTTTATAACAGGTCAAATTGATAAGGATAGACCTGATTTACCTATAGATGTATGTGAAGAAGTTGAAATAGAAGCAAAATATGAAGGGTATATTGAAAAGCAATTACAACAGGTTGAACATTTTAAGAAGCTTGAAAAACGTAAAATACCTGATTATGTGGACTTTATGAATATATCAGGATTGAGAATAGAAGCTAAGCAAAAGCTGTCACAAATAAAACCTGAGAGCATTGGCCAGGCATCAAGAATATCTGGAGTATCCCCTGCTGATATTTCTGTTCTTTTAGTCCATATGGAACAATTAAGAAGAAGAGGAGAAAGATAATGGATATAGGAGAAGTTCTAAAGAATGGTGCCTTAACTTATAATATTAATTTAAGTCAAGAGCAAATTGACCAATTTATATGCTATAAGGATTTATTAAAGGAATGGAATGAGAAAATTAACCTAACTACAATAACCGAGGATTTGGAAATTATAAAAAAACATTTTATAGATTCAATATCAATTGTTAAAAGTGGTGTTTTAAAGGATGGAATGAGTTTAATTGATGTTGGAACTGGAGCAGGTTTTCCAGGTGTACCAATAAAGATAATTATGCCAAATATAAAGGTAGTATTGTTAGATTCCTTAAAAAAAAGAGTTAATTATTTGAATGAAGTAATAAATAGATTAGAGCTTAAGGATATAGAGGCTATTCATGGAAGAGCTGAAGAATACAGTAAAAAATCTGAATATAGGGAAAAATTTGATATTGCCACTGCAAGAGCTGTAGCTAACCTATCTATACTTAGTGAATATTGTATTCCATATGTAAAAATTAATGGATTTTTTATTGCTATGAAAGGACCATCAATAGAAGAGGAAATACAGTCGGGAATGAATGCAATAGGGGTTTTAGGAGGAAAATTTGTAGAAATAGTAAAAACAGAAATTCCGGGAGAAGATTTCAATCATAGGATTGTAATTGTCGAGAAAGTAAGGTCTACTGATGAAAAATATCCAAGAAAATATGCACAAATTGAGAAAAAACCAATATAATGATGAAATGTAAAAAAAAGTAAAAATATATGACTAATATTGTTGTATGATTTATGTTGGGAAATAGCAGGAAAAGAAAAATATTTATAGAAATAGTTTTATAATGATAATTATAGAGGATGGTGTGCATGAAGGCTGAAAAGGAAGTAAAAAGTATACCTATTAATTTAATAAGGCCTAATACCTATCAGCCAAGGAAAATTTTTAGTCATGATGGGATTATAGAGCTTTCACAATCTATAAAGGAATATGGAGTTCTCCAACCAATTAGTGTAAGAAGAAATGGAACTAGTAATTTTGAACTTATAGCTGGTGAGAGACGGCTTAGAGCATCCCAGTTAGCAGGACTTTCTGAGATTCCTGCAATTATAGTTGACATAACTGATACTGAATCTGCTGTAATGGCTATGATAGAGAATCTTCAAAGAGAAGATTTAAATTTTTTAGAGGAAGCGGAAGGATACTATAACTTAATTAGGGATCATAATTTTACTCAAGAAGATTTGGCACTCCGAATTGGGAAAAAACAGTCTACTATTGCTAATAAGCTTAGAATACTTAAATTATCAGATAGAATAAAGGATAGAATTATAAAGGAAGGTCTTACAGAAAGGCATGGGAGGGCACTGTTAAAATTACCCAGTGAAGATCTTAAAAATAGGATTATAGATGAAATTGTAAAGCGTGGATTGAATGTAAAAAGGACAGAGGACTTAATTGAAAAGGAATTGAAAAATTTAGATAAAAAACAGGATTCAAAAAGTGTGAGAAAGCAAAAATTTAAGTGGTCAATAAGTCCAAAGATATTAACAAATACAATAAAGCAAATAATGGACAAAAATGGTATAGAAGCAGAATATAGTCATAGGGAAGAGGATGGCTATATGGAGATTATTGTTAAGATACCAAAATGCTAGTATGGCGGAGTACATTTTGTACTCCGTCTTTATTGTCATTTCTATCAAATTTTAGATTTTATTAAAGAGTAATAATGTACCAATAACTATAAAAGCAATTGCTGCAGTTTTTTGTATTACCATAGGTGGTATATATTTATTTAAAATTGAACCTAGTATAACCCCAACAAAGGATGAACAAACAAGAGCAATGGATGACCCTAAAAAAACTGCCATTTTTGAATCAGACTCTGCAGATAGAAGCATAGTAGTAATTTGTGTTTTATCTCCAAGTTCAGCCACAAAGACTAAAAAGAAGGTCGAAATAATAATTTTTAACATAAAATCCTCCTAAGGTATTTATTTTAAAAGGTTGTTACTGTAGAATGTATATTATAGAAACATAAAAAATATACGGGGAGGTGCAAAAATTGGGTAAAATTATTTCTATATTCAATCAAAAGGGTGGAGTTGGTAAGACAACTACTACAATTAACTTAGCTGCATATGTTGCAAGCATGGGAAAGAAAGTACTTACCGTTGATATTGACCCCCAGGGAAATACATCAAGTGGTCTGGGTATTGATAAAGAGAAACTTGAATATTCCATGTATGATGTTATAATGGGAATATCTCCTGACAAGGTGATTATAAAGACCAAGCTGGAGAATCTCGATATAATACCATCACGGGTAGAACTTGCCGGTGCAGAAATTGAATTAACTGCTAAAATGAGCAGGGAAACAAAGCTAAAGGATGGGATTTTAAAAGTAAAGGATGATTATGACTATATATTTATAGATTGTCCACCTTCCCTTGGATTACTAACTATTAATGCATTAACTGCTTCTGATAGTGTGCTAATTCCTATACAATGTGAATTTTACGCTTTAGAGGGAGTCCAGCAGCTAATGAATACTATTCAGCTTATTAAGAAAAGTTTGAACTCAAAATTAGAAATTCAAGGTGTTGTAATGAGTATGTTCGATGGTAGAACAAGATTATCAATAGAAGTTGTTGAAGAAGTTAAAAAGTATTTTAGAGGGAAGGTGTACTCCACCATTATTCCTCGAAATATTAAATTAGCAGAAGCCCCAAGCTACGGCATGCCAATAATGGTATA
>JARDZI010000361.1 GCA_029240935.1 Clostridiales bacterium | reverse complement strand
AGATAAAGTTTCAAGCATGCTACCTTCTTTTTTATAAATAGTTGAAAGACCTACGATTATTTTATGGTCGAACATATTTTACCTCCAATTTTTGATATATTTTGATAAAACTATTTTAAGAAACGTTTGCTGTTTTAGCTAACTGTTTTAAAACGATATTATTATTATATTTCACATTGGCATATTTTGCAATGGTTATCTAATATTTAGATGCTATACTATAAATTAGTTCATAGGTTCTATCTTTTTCGTATTCTTGAATTTATTTTTGGATATATTAACTAAATATATAAAGAAATTTTTATTAATGGAGGTAAAAATGAATCCGAATTTAATGTATACACCACAGGAAATTCCTGGTCAAACTCAACAAGAACCAGGCAAAGAGAGTGAAATGTATCCTCAGCCAATTTATGATGATGTTAATTGTAAAGGATATAATAGACTTAAGGGAAAAACGGCAATTATTACTGGAGGAGATAGCGGTATTGGTAGAGCGGTTGCAGTTGCCTATGCGAAGGAAGGCTGCAATGTATCAATAGTTTATAATATAGCTGACGATGATGCTAATGAAACTAAAAGTGTTATTGAAAATTATGGAGGGACTGCTTTTTTGATTAAGGGTAATTTGAAGGATTCTAATTTTTGTAAGGAAGTTGTTGAAAAGACAGTTAAACAATTCGGTGGTTTAGACATAATTGTAAATAATGCAGCGATTCAAAAGGGAAATAAAGATTTAATTGATTATTCTGCAACAAAGGGTGCTGTAACAGCATTTACTAGATCACTTTCTCAAAATTTAGCTGATAAAAAAATAAGGGTAAATCAGATTGCGCCAGGTCCAATCTGGACACCTTTAATTCCTTCAACATTTGATAAATTAAAGGTTGGTACTTTTGGAAAAAACACACCTCTAAAAAGACCAGGGCAACCGGTTGAGCTCGCTGAAGCATATGTATTTTTAGCTAGTGAAGGCTCGACATATATGACGGGTCAGACTCTTCACATAAATGGCGGAGATATAGTAAACGGATAGGATAAAAAGATAGGGATGACAAATATTACTAAGGAAATAGTGAAATTCTGACAAATTTTGATATGCTCCTCACTACAGTAAACTGTTTAATGTAGTGAGGAGCATATTTTTATGAGAAGGAAAAACACCTCTTACTCATTACTTTTGGTACATATTAACAAAGGATATCTTTTTATTTTGGAGCATTTTATAAGAACTTAATAATAGAATAGTAGTAGGACAACGGTATGAGGTAAATATATGATCGCAGAAAGTATTTGTAAAGAGTTAAAAATAAAATTAAATAATAACCTCACAGGAATAACACATTCAGTCTTTGAAAATGCGGTAAACATAATAACAAATGATAATGGCTTCATTACGATATTAACAATTGATAAACCAATGGCACCATATGCAATTAAACTTTTCAATATAACATCTTTTATAGATTATGAAATAGAGAAGGATATGAAGGTATCATTCGAAAATGAGTATATTTGGTTTGAGGATTTAAACATCAAGATAATTTTGGATAAAGCTCAGCTTTGGAATCCAAGTCCTATGTTTTCATATATTAAGGGAAAAGAAGATATTTTAACTAAATTAAGCATCATGGAGAAATATTTACTACATAGTAAGAGTTTTTTTCAACCGCTCATCAACAAACTAGGACAACAATACAAGTGGTTTGAGGCATTTCCAAATGAAGATTGTATTGATGAAGATTATTATTTCATTAACGAAAGATTATTAAGATTTATAAATGCTTTTATTCAAGAAGATGAGTCCATAAAAGAACTAGCTAAAGCCATTATAGGTTATGGACAAGGGTTAACTCCATCGATAGATGATTTTATATGTGGTTTGATGGTTTCAAGGATTTATTTATCTCATTATTTTTATATAGATATTGATAACGCATTAAGATTGAATAGTTTAATAATTGAGGACATTGAAGGGAGAACAACCAGAGTCAGTAAAGAAATGCTGAAGTTTTCAGCAAAGGGTTATGTTAATGAAGATATTCGCAATCTAATAATTTCACTTATATCTAACACTAGCATTGAGGACTTTAAGGTGAATTTGAAAAAGGTTGCTTCTTTTGGATTTTCTTCCGGAACTGACATTATTTCAGGAATGTATACATGTAGTAGTTTGTTTTTTAACCATTATATAGGGGGCAGGTATGGAAAGTGTAAAACACAGCATAAAAAGGAACACCTATTATGATTCAGTGACTTTAATGATAATTTCTAAGGAGATTAAGAAAAAGGTCGGGATAAGGCAAGCTTTAGTTGGAATGGGTACTGAGCTAAATAAGGAACTTGCAGTGAATCTAGGTATCAGTAGTGCTGAATTGAAGGAAATCACACCAAATGATTTTTTTGTAAGTGTTTTGGCAGATGATAACATAGTAATTGAAGATGTTATGAACCAGGTAAATGAATTATTAAACCATAAAAAAAGCTCAAGAAGCGATGATTATATGCCAAGAACTTTAGAATCTGCTATAAATTATGAACCTGATTCCAATTTAGTCTTGATTTCTCTTCCGGGTGAATATGCAGCTCTTGAGGTTAGAGAAGCATTAAACAACAATCTGAATGTAATGCTTTTTAGTGATAATGTAACGATTGAGGATGAAAAAGAACTAAAGGATTTAGCAACAAGTAAAGAGCTTTTGATGATGGGTCCTGATTGCGGTACAGCTATTATAAATAATGTACCTCTTGCTTTTGCCAATGTGGTTATAAAAGGTCATATTGGTGTAGTAGGGGCTTCTGGAACAGGAACTCAGGAGGTTACAGTACAAATTCATAAGCTTGGAGAAGGAGTATCACAGGTTATAGGAACAGGTGGAAGAGATTTAAGAAAAGAAATAGGCGGCTCAATGATGTTGCTAGGATTAGAAGCGCTCATTAACGACCCGGAGACAGAGGTAATATTGTTGGTATCCAAGCCACCGCACCCTGAGATTGCAGAAAAAATTCTTAAGGTTGTAGCGAAAGCCAATAAGCCTGTAGTTGTAGATTTTATTGGTGGAGACAAGGAAATTATTGAGAAGTATGGGGCTTATGCTTGCTGTTCATTGGAGGATGCTGCAAGAAAAGCTGTAGCTTTACTCCGCGATGAGGAAGTAAAGGATTTTAATGACTTTAATGAGCCAATTGAAGTAATAAATAAAATCGTAGAAACCGAAGGTAGCAGATTTGCGCCGGAGCAAAGGTATTTTAGAGGATTTTACACAGGTGGAACTCTTGCAGATGAAGCTATGAAGCTATTGGGTAAAAATGTTGAAATATATTCAAATATTCCGCTACTACCCGAATACAAACTGGATGATGCAAAGTTAAGCTACAAAAATACTTGTATAGATTTTGGAGATGATGAGTTTACTGTAGGTAAGCCACATCCGATGATAGATCCAATAGCAAGAGCTGAAAGACTTATACAAGATGCACAAGATGATGAAATGGCTGTGGTGTTAATGGATTTTGTACTTGGATACGGCTCTCATAAAGACCCTGTAGGAGAAATGATTCCAGCAATTATTGAAGCAAAAAAGGCAATGAAGGAAAGAGGAAAGTACTTAAGCATAGTTGGTTATGTATGTGGTACTGACAAGGATCCTCAAGACTTTGAAGAATCTAAGAAGAGACTTGAGGAAGTTGGAGTTATAGTAATGCCTTCTAATGCTCAGGCAGTTAAGCTTGTAGGATTAATTTTAAATAAAATTAGTTTGGAGTGATTTAAATGATTAAGGTGAATGAACTATTTAATAAGGAGCTTAAGATTATAAATATGGGACTTGAATCTTTTTATACTGACTTAAAAGAGCAAAATATTAAAGCTATACATGTAGATTGGAAACCAGTTGCAGGAGGCAATAAAAAGCTCTCCTCACTGTTATCAAAGCTTAAATAAAAAATTTCTCATAAAGGAGTGATTAACATGATAGCAGAAAAGATTTCAAACGCTAACAAAGAAACCTTAGAAAGAATACTAAGTGCTCAGCCTACATTAACAAGGGTAGGGATAGCAGGAGATGAAATTCCAGGAATGACTAAGAAAACAATTTTGCATGCAGGTCCACCTGTTAGCTGGGAGAGAATGAGCGGACCACAAAAAGGTGCTGTGATAGGTGGATTAATTTAAATTACATTTGATTCTTGTCACCATCATAATACTGTAGGACCAATGGCAGGTATTGTAACATATTCCATGCCTGTATGGGTAGTAGAGAATAAAACATACAGAAATTATGCTTATTGCACTTTTAATGAAGGTCTTGGAAAAGTACTAAGAATGGGTGCATTTTCCCAGGAAGTGATTAACAGACTGGACTGGATGGAGAAAATTCTTGCCCCAGTAATCAAGGAAGCATTAGAAATTACAGGAGAAATAAACCTTAAAACCTTGATAGCTCAAGTACTTCAAATGGGAGATGAAGGACATAACAGAAACAAGTCAGGAACTTCACTGTTAATTAGGCAACTTGCTCCAGCCATAGTTAGAACTAAATTTTCTGATGAAGAAAAGATTGAAGTCTTAAACTTTTTAAACAGCAATGACCATACATTTTTGAACTTAACTATGCCTGCATGTAAATGTACTATGGATCCCGCTGGAGGAATAAAGTACAGTACAATAGTTTATATAATGGCAAGAAATGGAACTGATTTTGGAATAAAAGTTTCAGGTCTTGGAGACAGATGGTTTACTGCTCCAGCAGAGATAGTAAGTGGATTATATTTTCCTGGTTTTACTAAGGAAGATGCAAACCCAGATATAGGAGATAGCTGTATTACTGAAACAACTGGAATCGGTGGCTTTGCGATGGCATGTGCAATTCCAATAGTTCAATTTGTTGGAGGGGCTCCACAGGATGCAATTAACTACTCAAGACAAATGTATGAGATAACAGAAGGCGAAAATAATGTCTACAAGATACCAGTTCTTGATTTCCGTGGTACTGCAACAGGTATAGATATTCAAAAAGTAATTGAATCTGGTATTCGACCAATTATAAACACAGGTATAGCTCATAAAAATCCTGGTGTAGGACAGGTAGGAGCTGGTCTTGTAAGTCCGCCAAT
>JARDZI010000360.1 GCA_029240935.1 Clostridiales bacterium | reverse complement strand
TGGCTGCAAGGTATTGGTGTTTAGTGACAGTGAGGGTGCAGGTGTTTCAGTGGATGCTGACAAGTTGAAGCTACAGCTTGAGCAGCATTTAAGTGAGGAAATATAGGATTAAAGTAGAGGTCTAAGTATATACTCAGATTTCTATTTTTTTGTTGTGTTTATTTAACAGAAGAGTTATACTTTTGGTGGATACTTTTATAAGTATGTGTTGAAAGTGAGATGTGAATTTATGAGCAATATATCAGGAAAGCCTCAAGCTATGAAAAAGGTAAATAATTTATTGGTTAAGAAGGCTCTAAGAAAAAGAGGTTCAGCTACAAAATCTGAACTATCTGAGGATACAGGAATAAGTGCAACTACTATAAGAACTTTGCTGGATGAATTAATTGAGAACAATGAAGTTATAAGGTTTGGCTTAGATAAATCTAGCGGAGGAAGAAGAGCTGAAAGATACGCACTTAATCTAAATGAAAGTCTTGTATTAGCTTTTTATGTAAGAAGTAAATATATTGACTATGCAATTGCAAACGCAGCTGGAGAAATCATCGAAAACAAACAGGTTGAAATTAAAAGTGATAATTATGCTGATGATATAGATGTGACTGTTGGTACTATACTAAAAAATAATAGCTTCATTAAAGTCATAGGAATTAGTGTTCCTGGAATTGTAGACATAGATAATAGAAAATACCTAGCGGGTAAAAAGCTGGGAGGTTGGGATGAGTTTAATATTGGAGAATATATTGAGAATAAATATAATATCTCAGTGCTGCTTGAAAATGATTTAAATGCAATTGCTCTGGGGCATAGTTTGAACTTAATGAAGAAGCTTGACGTTGATGATTTGAGTATTTTAAATATGATATATATATATTTTGCTGCAGCAGGGGTGGGGGCAGGGATAGTTACTAATGGAGAGCTTGTACGTGGAGGCAATAATTTTGCCGGAGAGCTTGGCTTTATGCCTGTAACTAAGGATAAATATTTACAAGGCTTTATTGAAACTAATCCAGAGAATGAGTCATATGTGGATATTATTTCTCGCGTTATTGCTACAGTAAATTGTGTAATCAATCCGGATATAGTGGTAATAGGGGGCGAAACCTTTAGATTTGAATTAATGGAAGAGATAGAGCATAAGTGCAGCTCCTATATTGCAATTAATGCAATGCCAGATATTTTCTATGTTGAGGATAGCAAAGCAGATTGCTTTACAGGTATTGTACATCTAGCTATAAAAAAGATGTATTCAGGTATTAACTTAATTGATAACGAAAAGAAAAGCTAGTGCTGCAAAAACAATGTTATTAGCTGCAGGGATGAAAAAGATATCCTTGAAGGATAAAGGGGTGCAAAATTTATTGAAATTTTACACCCCTTTCAGACCTATTTGTATCTTTTCTCGATTTCATCCCAATTAACTACATTCCACCAGTTGTCTATATAATCTCCACGTTTGTTTTGATATTTAAGATAATAAGCGTGCTCCCAAACATCAAGCCCCATAATAGGTGATATTCCCATCATTATTGGGCTATCTTGGTTTGGAGTTGTCACTATCATTAGTTTGCCATATTTATCTTTTATAAGCCATGCCCATCCGCTACCGAATTGACCAAGAGCAGCAGTTTTAAATTCCTTTTTAAAATTTTCAAAGGAACCGAAGGTCTTTGTTATATCTTCTTTTAATTTACCCTTTGGTTCTCCACCTTTATTCTTGCCCATTATGGTCCAGAAGAGACTGTGGTTATAATGGCCACCACCGTTGTTTCGAACAGCTTCTTTTATGTCAACAGGAAGTACATCTAGGTTAGCCAGGATATATTCAAGAGACTTATCTGTTAAATTAGGATATTTGCTTAATGCCTTATTAAGGTTATCCACATAAGCTGCATGATGCTTATCATGATGTATTTGCATAGTTTGAGTATCAATATATGGCTCCAGTGCATCATAGCTGTAAGGTAGTGGCGGCAATTTAAAAGGTCCTTCTGTGGGAGTTTCTGCTTTTATAAAATTTAATGGAAGCAGTGTAAAAATAAGTACTGCGCAGAGTAGTGAAAATAAATTTTTAATCCTAAAACTTCTCATAGGTATACCTTCTTTCTTTAATGTTATTATACATTTTTTAGTTATACCCAACTTACAAATATATATTAGTGAAATATAATATTTCTTGGAGAAAATATAAATTGGCAGAGGTGGTTGCCTCTGCCAATTTACTATTGCTCTTCAAATTTTAAAGTTAAGTTTTGTTCTTTACCATTTCTATCTACTGTTACAGCAACCTCGTCTCCAGCCTTATGTTTATTTTTGAGTTCATTTACTTCGCTGAAGCTAGTTACCTTTTGACCATCGAACTTAGTAATAACGTCCCCACGCTTTAAACCTGATTTTTCAGCAGGGCTGAACTCAGTAATCTCTTGAACATACAAGCCTATAGGAAGATTATATTGTGCTGATAAAGCCTTATCTATTTCTCTTCCTTGTATCCCAATCATTAATATTGGCTTTGATAAGTCTGAAATTTTGTTTCTTATTGCATTGATTGGAATTGCAAAACCAAGACCTTCAACACCACTTTGTTTTATCTTAGCTGTATTTATACCAATTACTTGACCACTTGAGTTTATAAGCGGTCCACCGCTGTTACCTGAGTTTATAGCCGCATCTGTTTGAATGTAGGTAGACTTGTTTGTGTCACCTTCTATTTTTCTATTTAAAGCACTTACTATACCAGTTGTTACAGAACCAAAGAAGTCAGTTCCAAGGGGGTTACCGATAGCCACCACTGATTCACCTATCTGAAGGTTATCTGAATCTCCAAGCTCAACTACAGCTGGTATATCAACTTTTTCAGTCATCTTAAGGACTGCAACATCATAATTAGCATCATAGTTTACAACCTTTGCCGCAACAGTTTTGTTAGTGCTTAAAACAACCTGTACTTGCTGAGCACCTTCTACAACGTGATAGTTAGTAAGTATATACCCATCCTGATTTATTATCATTCCTGTTCCTACACCTTGCGGAGCACCTGGATTACCGAAAATATCTCTTGTGCCTTGAGCTGATGTAGTAACAGCCACAACTGCAGGTCCTACTTTTTTAGCAATATCGGATACCGTCATAGCGCCACTTGTTGCAGCTAATTGTGTCGGGTGACCATCATAAACTGATGTTACTGGAGTAGTTACTCCTTTTGCAAGTGATTTATACAGTGCACTATTCTTAAAAAGCTCTGTTTTAGGCAACCCATAAAGTATTGCCGCTCCAGAGGCAGCGCCTCCTATGATTGCGCAGGTTAGACCCGCTGCAACAAAGGATAGAGTCTTCTTAAATCTTCCGTTTCTTTTTTGGTGACTCTTAATCATAGGTTCCTGAGTTTTAGGCTCGTCATAGTTTACTATTTGAGTGTCTGTGTAATTCACATCTTGATTATTGTTGTTTTCCATAATATATTCCTCCCAATTTATGTTTACTTTATTATTTTTATTAACTTTATGAATATATAATAAAATAGATTTGTGGCAATTTGATGACAAGGTTGTTACAAATTTAATAATTTGTATTTTAATATATTTTAAAAAATATTTTATAAAATTTCAAT